>JAYTXB010001052.1:0-6560 GCA_043743205.1 Schlesneria sp. | reverse complement strand
CCACGGGTTCTTCGCCTAGAAGTTCAGGGCCTCACGGCACACGGCTCACCAAACTCCGACAGTTATAGATGCGCCGGTCCTAAAGCGAGAGATGTCGGGTGTGTGGAGTCTTCGGAACACACCATTCTGAGGCCGAGTGTTGGTGCGTTCCGAAGACTCCAGCGAGGCTCCGCCTCTGACCGGAGAGGAACACTAATCACCACTGATCTCCGCTTATTCATTTCTGGATTAGTGAGGATCAGCGGAGATTAGTGTTCCATGTACTCGTCTCTCAAAACTTGACTCAACTGCAACACAATTCGCAAACGAAGGTGTCCACGCACCCGACTGACTTTAGAAACTCGCCGTGTGAGCAAGGGCATGTGATGACGCTTCCAACAAAAATCGAAATGAGGCGAGCCGTGTGCCGTGAGGCCACGGGTTTCTTGCGGTGTCGAAGCACCCGCAGCCTCACGGCATGCGGCTCACCAAATGTCTCAATGTCCACCGTGCGAGGCATAAACGCCTCACTTTTGGTCGAGCGACGTATCTCCCCAGGTTTTCTGTGGACTGTGGCGAGTTTGCCAGAACCAGCACTCGGCCCGACGGCAGCGACTGGGGCTTGGCCTGCTCCACGGCTGGTCCACTAGACAAGGCGGCGATGCTCCCGTCGTGATGAGCCTCGCATCACCATCAAGCGGCAGCGTCTTGTGGCGGGTCCATGCGGCCGGACGAGTGCAACCGTTGAAAGGCTTCTCGCGCCCTCAGAATCGATTCAATGTCGAATCGATTGCCGAAGTAGTGATTCCTCGCGTGTTCGTCCTTCAGCACCGAAGCGGCGTCGCCATCGGTCAAAATGTGTCCGCCGAAGACGATGTAGTTGCGATCGGTCAGCATCAGCGTTTCCGTTTCGCGGTGGTCTGTGAACAAGATCGAGATGCCGCGATTGCGGAGATCGGCGATCATGTCTTGAATGCTCTGGATCGCCTTCGGGTCGATCCCGGTGAACGGCTCGTCGAGCAAGATCAGCTTCGGCGAACTGGCCAAACACCGTGCGATCTCGCAGCGTCGTCGTTCACCTCCCGAAAGGGTCCCTGCCGCCTGCTTCCGCTTTTCTGTCAGATCGAACATTCCCAGCAACTCATCCGCACGGGCCATCCGATCGCGGTACGACAGCGGCTGAAACTCCAAGACCGCGTAAAGATTTTGTTCGACGGAGAGCTTGCCAAATACGCTGTCTTTTTGCGGCAGATAGCCCATCCCGTGTTGAGCACGTTTGTAGAGCGGCCAGCTTGTGACATCGACTCCGTTAAAATAGACGCGCCCCTCGGTCGGTGTCACCAGTCCCACGGCCATCCCAAAACTCGTCGATTTGCCAGCACCGTTTGGGCCGAGCAGCCCCACGATTTCACCCGGCTCGACGTGAAAGCTCACTCCACCCACGGCCAGCTTCGACGGGTACTGCTTCACCAACCCGATGCACTTCAATAGCGACATGGTTCGTCCTCCGTGACAACTCAATTCACACGACAACTCCTGCGACTGGCCCCCCTACCTGATTCGCTGCCAACGCCACCACTGCGGATAGAACGGGCCGACGTATTCGGGGTAGGCGGCCGCTTCGGCTCGTTCTTGAGCGACCTGTTGGCGTTGCCAGTCGGGTACATCGACATCCAAGAATCGAGGGACCGAGCTGTGGCCTCGCAATTTGTAACCCGCTCCTCCATTGAGGAACGGCACTCCGTGGGGCCAATAGACGAAGAAGGCTTTGCCAATGAGAGCTTGACGGCTGACCGCGTGACGATTGGAAGCGTGTCGCACGCTGTTGGGCCACAGCCGACTGTCCTGACTGCGCGGGCTGTTGTCTCCCATGACGAAGAATTCGTCAGGCCCGAGTTGCTTGAATTCGGCCTTCCGTGAATGCTTCTCATACATGTCCCCCCACGCGACGGGATCATCGAGCAAGTCACGTAACGGCAGGCTTTCATCGACTTCGCTCCCCATGTCTCCAAACGCACCGCCGTCGTTGGAGACGCTGTCGGCGCGATAGTAAATGTCGCGTTCGATCAACAAGTCGGAGACACTCACGGCAAGTCCTTGCGCCGCGATCCCGGCCGGGGTGAGATCGGCCACTTGGGGGCGTCGGTTGGCGGGGGCATCGAATTCCACCCCGCGACCAAACTTGATGAAGCCACTGCCGAGCCAACCGTCATTGACCCACAGGCAAAGCCGGTCATCGACGTTGGCGAACCGGAGCGTATACGTCCCCGGTCCCGTGATTGGCGTCTGTCCTTTGGCCAACAAAATCTCGGGAGCCGTATCGGGATCGGCTGCGAGATCGTCTGTGCGAGTCAGCGTCGCCTGCCCGC
Source organism: Schlesneria sp. (assembly GCA_043743205.1). Taxonomy (GTDB): domain Bacteria; phylum Planctomycetota; class Planctomycetia; order Planctomycetales; family Planctomycetaceae; genus Schlesneria. Next base: position 4,212 of record JAYTXB010001052.1, on the reverse strand, counting down.
TGGGAACTTCAATCCGGCAACGATAGCGACGAACTCCTTCCACCAGTTCGAGCAGCAGGTGCGCGTTCGCTCCCGGCATGGATGTGATCGTGGTCTTACAACTCAGGGTGAGATCGCCGACCCAGTAACGATCGTCGTCGGTCCCGGCGGAACGTCCGCCCGTGTAAGAGTTGTAGCCGCACAAGTCCGAGATCAATTGAGGACGCGGGTTCTGCGTCGGTGCTTTGAGGTCCGCGATCGCACCCCAGTCGGCCTGCGTCGCCACAAAGTTTTGGTATCTCACCCAGTGCGGCTGCTCGGTGGAGGGCAACTCGAACTGGCGTGACTTCGATTGAGAATCTCGCTTCCAGCCGAGGGCATCGGGCGACCAGCCATCAATGTTGTTGGGGCTGCCCGTTTTCTCCACGGGGGACCACGCCTCCGGCCAACCCTTGGCAAGCAACTCGTCCGGAAAATGCCGGTCATCGTGAACGACCAATTGCAGCAGCTTCTGCTTCTCGGGGTCGTGCTTGCGCGTGATCTGGTACTCGGCGTTCTCGCCACGGCGAGCATAGACATCTCCTCGTTCAATCCGAATCGCCTCGTTGGGCAAGCCGACCAACCGCTTGATGTAGTTCTTCTGTGTGTCCTCGGGATAGCGAAAGACAATCACGTCCCAGCGACTCGGATCGTTGAACTGATATGCCGCCTTATTGACGAGGATTCGGTCTCCTTTGAAGACATTCAGCGGCTTCACGCTGAACAGGTGCTGACAGTTCGGGCAGAGCGACTGGTCGATGCGACGCGACGCGACGAGGTACGTTCCGGTCTCATCGTCGAGTTCATCGCTCGCCCCGATCTCGTAGCGATGACCGCATGCCGGACAGGCGACATCCTTGTTGCGACCGAGCAGCGTCGGTGCCATCGAGCCGGTCGGGATGACGAACGCCTCGGCAGCGAACGAACGAAAAAGCAGCGCGAGTACAAACGCAAATGCGATCGACTCGCACGTCTCGCGAGTCGCCCCCTGCGGCGCGCCTTGTTTGGTGGCAGCGGGCTTGTTCGTGGCGGGCGGTTTGTTTGTAGTAACTAGGGGAGCTGGCTGATTGGAGAGTTGCCGGGCGACCAAATGATCGACGGCGGCAAGTGCCACTGCTGAAGAGTGAGTCTTGGAATCACCGGGCGAATTCCCCGCTGATGCAGGCGTGTTGGGAGTGTTTTTTGACATGATCAGCAATGTCCCTCATGGGGCGGTCGGTCAAACCGTTTCAATACGAAGAGGCAACCGTACAAACACGGGCCTCGCGCGGGCCGGGACTATAGCCAATCCCCTTCAACGCGAAAATGCGGACTCGGTCGCTGCGCAGCGCAGTTTAGAAAATGAAACGAGGAAAGAGGCACTCTTGCCCGTCCTACTTAGCTGTACTTGGACCAGTTCCGATACCTCGGGCGGCCCGAAGCGAGACGTTTAGGATCGGCGCAGAAATAACTGTCGGGATTTGTGAGCCGGGTGTGCCGTGAGGCCCCAGATTTCTATGCGAAGAACCCGGGGCCTCACGGCACCCGGCTCACCTAGATCATCAAATTATTACCGCCAGTTGTTGATGCGCCGGTCCTTACTTTTCGTTCCGCCACAGCCAGCGCATGGCGTCGGGCAACACTGCACCGCCGTGGTTACCGCTGTGATTGCCGTGGCCCCAGACGGTTTGCACATCGTACTTGGCGAACTTCAGGGACGACTCCATCTCCAGATTGGCGAGCCACCAGTTGCCGTGTTCGTTGTTGATGTCGTGGTCACCGTCTTGCAGGTAGACCCGGATTGGCTTGCGTTCCGTCTTGCGGATCAGCGCTGGATAAACGTGGCCGCCGCGAATGTTCGTGAAGCTGCCGATGTGGCTCAGTACCTTGCGGAAGGCGTCGGGACGCTCCCACGCGACGGTCCACGCACAGATGCCTCCGGACGATGCGCCGCAGATGGCGCGCTGGTCGGGATCGGTCGTCAGGTTGTGACTCTTGCCGACCTCGGGCAGAATTTCTTCGAGGATGAACTTGGCGTACTTGTCGCCGAGCGAGTCGTATTCGACGCTGCGGTTGTTCGCCTTCCAACGCGATTCGGGGAGTGGTTCGCCGCGATGACCGGGATCGACAAAAATGCCGATGATCGGCGGCAGTTCGCCCTTCGCCATCAGGTTGTCGAACACGACCGGCACGCGGTACTCGCCCGTCCTGTTGACGTAGGCGTGCCCGTCCTGAAAGACCATCACGGCGGTCGGCTTGGCGGCGTCATACTTCGCCGGAACGTAGACGTAGTAGTCGCGCACCGTTCCCTCAAACACCTTGCTCGCCCACGAGTGTTTGGTCACTTTGCCCTCAGCCACTCCCGCGACCGGTATCGACTCGGGACCGAACTGATACTTCTGAGGCTCGGTAGGTTTCTCACCCTGTGCGAACGAGGGGATCGACAGAAACAGTGACATCAGTAATGACGTGAGTCCGATACGCAAGGCGAAATCTCCAAAACAAGGTCAGCAGGATCAACAGTGTTTGCCACGATAGACGCCGACTTCGCGAGACGAAAGAGACCGGTCATTTTCGACCGGGGTACTCACTGGGCGACCAACCCATGATCCGTTTGAACATCGTCGAGAAGACGAACGGGTTTTGGTAGCCGACTTGTGCGGCAATCGTCTCAATCTTTGCGTTGCGTGGTCGCAACAACTCCGCCGCGCGACGCATCCGCAACCAGATGAGTTGCTGGCGCGGACTGCGACCGAGTTCCTTCTGGCAGAGGCGTTGCAAGTGCTTCTCGCTGAGATGGACGGTGCGGGCCATCTTGGCAATGGTCCACGGTTCTCCGAGAGTCACCGCGACCCGGCCCCACAACTCCCACAGTCGCGGATCGAGGCTCGCCGGTTCTGAGAAGCGGTGAACGTAGTGCTGGATCAGCTCGACCCAACGATCCATGGCGGCGGGGTTGCTGGAGGTCGAACACTCTCGATGAAGACCGAGTATCGCTAGGCGAATCGGCTCCGCATCGAAGCGGGCGACGACGGGAGTCTGTGCGGTAGCAAGCGGCTTCTGTCCCGAACGTTCTTGATAGCGGACCCAACAGAAGTCCCACGATTTGCCCGGCGCGGCATGAAAAGCGTGCAGAGTTCCCGGAGGCAACAAGACCGCGTGACCGGGGCGGCACTTCGTCCAGCGACCGTCCACGAGAACTCGCCCCTCGCCTCCGAAGCAGGCTAAAAAATAGCTGCCCCCAAGCTTCGTCCGCACGATCTCGAATGGGGCTGGCATGGATGCGACCGCCAAGTGTCGGATTTGATGCGACGCCAGAGCGGGGCAAACGGCCGCTTTCGACAACCAGACTCGCGAATCGCTCTCATCGGCGCGTATCATCGACACGACCGCTCCCGCCGGACGAATGTCGGTTTCAGATAGCTGTTGGTCGGAGCGGCTCATGGAGTTGGAGGACCGTTTGGCTAAACTGTGCGGAGCAGACCATTCAAAATGGAGGATGGGCACTCCGGCCCGTCTGTTTTGAATCGATCCCACAGCGCACGCTGAGAAGTCGAAATCCGGACGGGCAGGAGTGCCCATCCTACACAGATCGCCGAACATTCAGTCACGTACAGAGACCGTAGAAAATGATGCGAGTGTTCCTCAGTCTGATCGTCGCTGGCCTCTTTTTTTTTCCGCAGTGCGCCGCCGCACAGCCGCCCGCCGAGCCGATCGACTTCGCGCGACAGATTCAGCCGATCTTGGCCAAGCGGTGTTATGCCTGTCATGGACCGGACAAGGCGGAGGGAGGCTTGCGGCTCAACTCGAAAGAGGCCGCGTTTGCGAAGCTCGAATCGGGAACGCACGCGATCACCGCGAAGGATGTCGCGAAGAGCGAGTTGCTGACGCGAGTCACCGCGCGCGAGGAAGGCATGCAGATGCCGCCCGAGGGTGCGCCGCTGAGTGACTCGCAAATGGAGTTGCTTCGGCGCTGGATCGCCGAAGGGGCCGAGTGGAAAGAGCACTGGGCCTTCCTCCCGCCGCAGCCTCAGCATCCTCCGGCAGTGAAGGACGCGAAGTGGGTCGCGAACCCGATCGACTCATTCGTCCTGAGCAAGCTCGAACAGAAGGGATTCGCACCGGCGCCGCCCGCTGACAAGACGGCGCTGTTGCGGCGGATCACGTATGACCTGACTGGCCTCCCGCCGACACCGAGCGAGGTCCAAGAGTTCC
>JAYTXB010001051.1:0-4541 GCA_043743205.1 Schlesneria sp. | reverse complement strand
TTGTCAGTCTCAATCCGAAACAGGAAGTGAGGCGAGACGAGTACCGCCGTGACCGCGACGCGCATTCCGAACGCGAACGGTTCGCCGCTCTTCACCGCGTGATCGACCAATTCGACGAAACGTGTCAACTCGACTTCGCTGATCGGTCGGCGAAAGGCGCGTCTCAAGAACGGCCGCAGATTCTCGCGTGCGGCCGTTGCGATGCTCTTGTCACCACCGGGGACCGTCGCGACCAATCGCTTGTGCGACTCGGGCAATGCACTCGCATCGAACTCGATCGGCCCGATCAACTGCACGTCGCGCACGATCAAGTTGCGATCGCGACGATTCTTGTCCTTCGCTTTCTCATCGTAGAAATCGTTGAGGAACGCGACCGACAGTCGATGCTTCCCTTGCGGGACGGCGACCCGGAACTCGCACGACTGCGTCTTTGGCTCGGTGACGGCGACACTGAATTTTTGAACCGGCTTGCCATCCAAGCGGTACTCCATCTGAGCATGTTCCGAACCGGCCGGTGTCTCCGACGCCTTCGTCTTGAGGACATAAGTCGCCGCGCGCGGAGCATCGACCTCCAATGAAAAATCTCCCGTCGAAACGAGGATCAGTGCGTCATCGCCATGGGAGTGAGCGACACCGCTCCGTTGCAGATCGTTGGGTGAGTACTGTCGCTCGGGGGGACGATTGGGATCGACAACCGAGATCGCTTCCGTTGCGACCTTCTCCGCCGCGTCGAAGTATTTCTCCATCAGCAGCGGCGGGAGCGAGAGCACATCGCCAATGTTGTCGAACCCATAGCCGACATCATCGGACGGAAAGTCATCCGCTGGTCGCGCCGAGACTCCGACCAGATCGCGGATGGTGTTGTTGTACTCGGTGCGATTCAGCCGGCGGATCGTCACGCGACCGGGGTCCGACACCTTCGTGCAGTCGAAGCGGAACAGCGTGCTTTCGAGGTACTCGATCAACTTGGCTTTTTCATCCGCCGTGGGCTGCGGGCTGTCGGCGGGAGGCATCAGCCCTTGCGAAATCATGTCGAAACTTCGCTCCCACGGCTTACGGTCTTTCAGCAGAGCCGCTTCGTCCGCGTACTTCGCGAATGTAATCCCCGCTTCGGGATTATCGCCACCGTGACACTCGCCGCAGAATTTCTTCACGAGCGGTTGAATGTCCGACGTGTAGCTCGGCTTGGCTGACTCACTGCTGACGGCACGCTTCGTCGAGACCATCGGGGCGATCACCATCAACACCACGGCGATCACCGCTGCCAAGCCCGCCCCGATCAAGAAGGACGGTCGGTCGAGGCGACTCAGCATCGAATCGGCCTTCCGCCCCTTCCCCTTCGATTTCGCCGACTTCCCCCACGAGAGACTGTTTCCCGCGCGAGCCTTCCCCCCACGCGCATTCTCACCCGAATCGAAATCGCTTTGTTCGGTCTCATCCCAAAGGTCGTCGTCCGTCGCTGACGCTGCGACTTTGGGAACAGTGTAGACCTGCCGACATTCCGTATTCGGGCACTTGCCGCGCTTCCCTGCATACTTCGCATCGACTCGGAACGCATGGCCGCAACCAGCGCAAGTAACAGACACATACATCGCAGAGAACCTTTAACGAACGACGACGATGGTGGGTCAGTCTGGCTTGAGCGACCGAGTGTGCCACTCAAACTGACCCACTGCGCACGACGACACGCATCGCCTCGGAAGTCTAACCGCGATCAGCACGTCATGCAGCGGCTCCGTTGAATCTCGCCGCCAGCATCGACCATCACCATTCCGAAAGTCGGATGCTGCCGGTTCCGCAAACCGCTCCGCCATTTCCAACGTGATGCGTCGCGGCATCGCGTTGGGGCTCAACTCAGGGAACAACGCCGGATCGTTCGTTGGAATCCCTGCCACCGATCTTCGTTCGCGGTCAGCAGCACCCTGCTCGATGGGCGGTTATGCTGCTCCCGCTCGATGCCAATTCCTTCTCGCGAGTCCCCCGGCATGAACCGCTTCCAACTGGTCCTGCGTAGTCTGAGCCATCATTGGCGAACCAATCTGGCCGTACTTTGTGGTGTGATCGCCGGCACGGCCGTCATCAGCGGGGCACTCATCGTCGGCGATTCAGTGCGGGCGAGCCTCGTCGAGATGACGCTCGATCGGCTCGGTCGAATCGACTTCGTGCTGAGCGGCCCGCGATTCGTGCGAGAAGAGTTGGCGAACGAACTCCAAGCGAAAGCGGGCGAGGGTGCGACGGTTGCCCCGGCGATCATCATGGTCGCCGGACTTCAGGCCAAACATGGCGAGTCAACTCGCCGCGCGGGACAGGTCAACGTCTATGGCTTCGATCAACGGGCGTGGTCAATGATCGAGACCGTTTCTGTCGAGCCACCGAAGGGAAACGGAGTGGTCCTGAACGCCCGGGCGGCTGAAGCCGTCGGTACAAAGGTCGGTGATGAGGTTACGATCTGGATTGAACTCCCCAGCGCGGTCCCTCGTGACACGTTGCTTGGCAAGAAGGACAACGACTCGCAGGAAATCACGCTTAAGGTCAGTGCCATCTCGCCGGAAGAGAGCGGTCTGTCGCGACTCGGACTTCATCCGACACAGGCTCTGCCGCTGAACGCCTTCGTCGATTTGCACGTCTTGCAGGAACGGCTCGGATTGGAAGAGGTCAAGCCGACGCGACGTGATCCATCGCACAAGCCCGCGCGCGTGAATGCGTTGCTGGTCGCGGCTCGCCAAGAATCCAAGTGGGATCACAGAGACATACTCCGCCAGAACATCACTCTCGCCGATCTCAATCTGCGCCTCGTCGAAAGCACGGCGCTGAACTGTCTCGTCGTTGAATCCGAGCAGATGATTTTGGAGGACAAGCTGGCGGAGGCAGCTCGCCAAGCGACGGACGAGTTGAAGCTGGAGACTTCGCCGGTGATGGTCTACCTCGCGAACAAAATTTGGAATCCGAATCATCCCAACCCCGGTCGAGCGACGGGCGGCTATTCGATGTACTCGACTGTCGCGGGTCTCGATGTACTCAGCCTTGATGCCGCAGACCCGACGGCGCTGAGCGGCACGGCGCTAGCCGCCGGTTCTGATGAGGCCGCGTCCGGAACACCGGCGGCTAGCGCCGTGCCGCTCCCAAATGCAACGACCTCCGTCGCGCCGCCGTTTGGTTCGTTTGAATTCGTTGGCGAGAAACCCGCCTCACTGGGCGAGAACGAAGTCATCATCAATGAGTTCCTTGCCACCGACCTCAGCGTGAAGGTGGGCGATGTGATCAAGTTCTCGTACCACACAATTGGTTCACGTGGCGAACTCCCCGAGACCGAACGAACCGTCACCGTGCGCGGCATCGTGAAGATGACCGGAGCCGCGATCGACCGCGCGCTGACTCCTCAGGTGAAGGGGATCACCGATGTCGATTCGCTCGCCGATTGGGACCAGCCGTTCGCGATGAAACTCGATGACGTGACCCCGCGCGACGACGAGTATTGGGACAGCTACCGCGCAGTCCCGAAGCTGTTCCTGCCACTCCAGCAGGCACAGCAGCTCTGGCCAAGCCGTTACGGTTCAGTCACGTCGTTGAGAGTGGCTCCAGTCAGACCGACCGATGGACACGATGGGGTGGCCGGGGCTGGAGCGTCTTCGCGAAGCCCCGGTAGCGCGACTCCCGAAGACCGGGGCTTCCCTTCGGTCCAGCCCCGGCCACTCGTTGTCGTCGCGAATGATCCGCCCGCTGCTGCCTCTCAATCTTCAACCCTCACCCCTCAACTCTCAACCGCGATCCTCAAGCACATCAACCCTGCGGAACTCGGCCTCGCGTTTCAGCCGGTCAAGGCAATCGGCCTCATGGCGGCGAAGGGATCGAACGACTTCAGTGGTCTGTTCATCGGCTTCAGTCTGTTCCTGATCGCGGCGGCGATGATCTTGATCGGATTGCTATTCCGCTTGGGTATCGAGCAACGAGTGCGCGACCTCGGTTTGCTCGGGGCAATCGGCTTCACGCCGAAGCACGTGCGGCGACAGATGCTGCTCGAAGGTCTGATCGTGGTCTTGGCGGGAGCAATTCTCGGCACCGGAGCCGCCGTGGGTTACGCGAGCCTCATGATCTACGGCCTGACGCACTGGTGGGTCGGCGCGATCGGCACGACGAGTCTGATTCTCTCGGTTCAGCCGCTCAGTCTCGTCATCGGGTTCGCGATTGCGATCGCGACGGCACTGCTGGCAATCGGGTGGGCGCTGCGGCAACTCAAGGGACTCAGCCTGCGCGAGCAACTGGCTGGCGTCACTGAGAAAGAAGTCGATCTCACCATGCAACAGCAGCGTGCGCGACGAGCTTCGCGCCGCGCGACGATCTGCGCCGGACTGGCGCTCGCCCTGACAGCGACCATCGTGATTGGAGTGATCCCCGCGACTGCCGCCTTCTTCGGCGTCGGCATCTTGCTGCTGGTTGCGTCATTGTCATTCTTGTCGGCGTGGTTGTCAGATGGCCGTAGGATGGGCACTCCTGCCCGTCTGGCTTTGGCGATTGACCGATCATCCGACTCGACGACGAGT
>JAYTXB010001050.1:0-19025 GCA_043743205.1 Schlesneria sp. | reverse complement strand
CCGTCGCTTCCACCCCCCTTCCAGAGTAGGAGGAATGTGTCACCCATGTCCCCGAACACCTGTTACCCTTGTCTCCAGTCCAAACAGTCCTCGGAGAAGCAGTGCGACAGAGGGCCGACTCCACATCGGCACGGCTTGGCCCAAAGCCGCCAAGCAGTGGAACGCTCAAACGACTTCAAACAGGACCACCACGCCCAGCGAACGTGCATGTCTCAGGAAAATAAACCACTCGCTCATCTCGCTTTTACACACTCGAAGGCACCGCCAAAGCGAAATAGCGACATCAAGCCGAAAAAGCGACGTGATTCGGCGTGATTCGCCGATTCAGTTTAGGGATTTTGCCGCGCGATCACAGATCGCCGTGCCGTCTACCAGAACTTTTTCTTTTTCATATTATGTGACACGGGCTCTTGCCCCGTCTCACCCGATGACAAGTGGCAGACTCTGAAGAGTCCTTGTCGAAAACTTGGATTTCAAATCTGAAATTCTGTCACGGAGGAAACGATGCGAACGGGCCTGCTTATTGTCATTTCACTTGCCCTGACGGGCTGCTCATCATTCCGAACCCAAGCGATTGATCGGGTTGAGAACGACACGATCGTTGTCAACCCGACCTGCCCGCTGAAAGGCGTTCCCGTCTCACTCCGAGTTCCAACGCACTTGGAACTCTGTGTGGTTGAGACGACGTATTGGGAAAAGAAAGATCGCCCCGGCAAAAAGCCAACACTTGAGGCTCTGTCGGCCTGTCGCCCGACCCGCTCAGTGAGTCACACCGTCAAGTATACCGAAAAGATATTCTTGGTTGATCCGGTCCGACCAGGAGCAGGAACGCAGAGCTACGGCTTCGATTTTTCATCCAGCGACGATGCAAAGTTGGGTAAAGATAATGGCAAAGGTTATCTGAAGAAAATTTCGTACAAGATCGACGATCAGACAATTACTGAGTCTGCCAATCTGCTGGCTAGCTCATTGGGGCTTATTAGCGCATTGCAAACCAGCGCTGCTCCTCCAAACCAGAATATTTCTACTTTGATTGAAACGGATCGTACAATCGCGTTCGGCCGATTTGACATCAATTCTCCAACATACGAATGCGACGTGGCCGCATTCTTGGATTTGCACGTTAACTGCGAACCCACACGAAACTGTCCAAACGTTTGCGAACCTGAACTCTGTCCTGCAAACAAATGACGCACGTTATCCTACGCCATTCAAGAGTTCGCGCGGAGATCATTATCTTCGCAGCTACGCCACCACATTACCGCCTTACATAATTTCACGGAGGAACTCTCATGCTCATGAAACGAGCTACACTTTGTTTGTTGATCGGTCTTTCCGCTGGCTGCACGTCATTCCGAACGACCGCTCTTTACCGCTGTGACAATGATTCCGTCGTTCCAGAATGTACGAACCAAAAGCTCAAGGGATTGCCCGTTAAGCTTAAAGTCCCTTCGCACGTACGGGTCACAATTTATGAACAGCAAATAATCATAGCCAATACGAGTGCAGATGTTGCGGCGGCCAAGGAAGTAGCTGATAATTCAGCGATTGTTGTTCAATCGCTTCAAGACAAGATCGACGGTAATCCAAAAGAATTTGCGTTAGCGACAGCAGCAGTAGAGGCGGCTGACGCAGCTGTCACAAAGTATACCAATGAAGAGGATACCGAAACAGATCCTGGAAAGAAGTCCAAAGCGAAAATCAAAAAAAATCAAGCAATCGGAGCTCAAAAACTGGCCATTTTAAGACTCGGTGCCGCTGAAGGTGTCAGAGATTCTTTGCCAGAGTTACTACTAAAATTGGTCGAAGCCAAAGACCATGCTGCTCAGGCAGCGGCAAACGCGGTAATTGGGTATAAACTTGTTTCGTTCACACCACAACAACTCGTCGTTGAGACTGATCTCCAATACACAGACAAGGTCTTCCTCGTCGATTTCCGCAGGCCTGCTGCTGGAATGCTCAATTTGAACGAGGCTTCGATGGACGATGAGCAGTATTTCTCAAAAATCCAAGCTGACGTTACCGAGCGCACGTTGAAAGATGTCGGTGCTGCACTCAATACGCTAAAGGGGCCACTCACTCCGAAGAAGCCAGCACAAGCATCAACGACATCCGCCAATACCCCCGATGGCCAAGGCAATTCTAATGTCAACTTCCAGAAGTCGGTCGTTGCTTCGCAACGCTTTGACATCAGCGAACCGGATTGGGAAGCCCGAATGGAAATATTCATTGACAACCGCCTCAATTCACAGAACGGCACCCCTGTCGCACCAGTCGTTGACTTTACGCCAGCCCCGGCAACACAGTTTGGTGGCAATAATTAGTTATTGACAGAAGCCAGAGAACAAGCGATGGCACCGTCCGGTAGGCCCAATGACAATTCCTTTTGCATTTGGTCTGTCGCGGTGCCTAGCTTGTCCTAAGGTTTACCAGTTTCAAATTCAGATCATTCGCCAAAGGGGCCACAATGGCAAAGAAAGCGGTCAGCGTAATCAAGGAAGGAATCAAGAATCGAGAAAAAAAGGGTGAGCCGGTTGTTTCAGAAAATACGAAGCCTCCCAAGAAGCAGATCAAGAAAAAGACCGCATCCAACGAGTCGAAGAAGTCGTCGGCCACAGACATCCCGCCAAGTATTCAACCGCCCGTCACGGTCACCGTCGCGGTATCACAGCCGACACCTGAGCGACCCTATGTCATCTTTGAACAGTTGGTGACAGACGCGGAAGCGGCACAAGAATACCTCGCGAGGCAACCGGAACTCGATCTTCAATTTGAACGAGCTCGCAAGGCACTCAACAAATGGATGCCAAAGCTGCTCAAATCGAACGAATATAAACAGGGGCACATCACAGGTCTCTCCATCCGTTTCAGAACGAGGTTTGGCCAACCTATTTCACCACTGCAAGTCGTAATTGCAGTCAACGTCGGTCGAAAGTACGACCCAAAAGACCTAACACGGTTGGGAATTGCCGAAATCCCAAAGAGGACTCCCGTCGATGGGTTCCCTGTCAAAGTGCTGGAAGGAACTTTTGAACTCCTTCAAACTCAGACGGGCTCACTGTTGCGTTCGGGCTCAATCAAACCTGCGAATCCACTCGGTTTCGGTGATCCACTTGTTGGTGGTGTACCAATTGCGCCACCGGGTTCACCTGATAGCTTTGGGACGCTCGGAGTGGTCTTTTCCAAGGCTGGTGAATGGTTTGGGTTGACCTGCCACCACGTCGTCGATTCTTCACCAACCGTTGAACAAGTTGGTCCCATTGCATCAGGTGTGTCTACGACTCGCCCAATCGCCGATGTGATAAGGAAAGTTAATTCGGATCACTTTCTCGATGGCACAACCGAAACCGTCGACTGTGCCAGCCTGGAAATGAAGCAGCTACCTGCTGGAGTCCCTCAAATTGTGTTTCCCGATTTCAGCAGTGGATGGATTCGCGGAGTCAACACTTCACCGGGCCAAGTCAACGTCCCCGTTTTCTATTCGACTCGACGCGTTGAATTGAGCGACAATCGGTTCGTCATTTGGAAGTTCGGTGCGGCCACGGGAGAGGTTGTTCAGGGGCGCGTTCTCGACACGGATACACCTGACCACTTAGTCAACAACAAGAGGCATCGGAATAACTTTACAGTGAAGCAGGTTAACGGTGACGACTTCTTGACACCTGGCGATAGTGGATCGATTATCGCCTTGGAAGCAAGTGTGGGCGGAAAACCAGCGTTCATCGCCGTTGGGGTATTGTTCGCCAAGATTGACAACAGTCTCAGAGTCGGGCTCGCGTGCAATATGAACCATGTCATTGACGCACTGGGTTTGGCGGCGAAACTTCCTTCCGAACGCCTGGTCGATACGTGGCAGCGTCCGTGACGATGCCTTCACAAGTGTATGGAGATGCTTGAATGTTGAAGCGATTCGCTGTCAGTGTCGCGTTGATAGTATTTTCGATCGCAAAATCTGAAGCAGGAGAACACCTGCTTGAAATTTTGCGATGTGCGCCACCGGATGCGCCCGCTGTCCCGTCGATATACGGTTCAGCGACGCTTCGAATGTGGCCCGTTTCAGCCATCAAAAAGACACTCACCGCAAAGGAGGTGTCATTGAGGGCAATTTCGTCGGATGTGGATGCCCTCTCATTGGCCGGTTCTCGATGGATTGACAATAACACAATTGATGAAGAGGGCGTCACTTTATTGACTTCCAAGAAGTCTCCTGACACGTTCATTTTCGTGCGAGGGAACGAAGTGACCGTATTCCCTCGTGTCATGCTGGCCGCTCCAAGGGTGGGTTTGGCAGCCGTAAAAAGCGACGACATCATTGCCACACTTTTTTTCACTGCTGGCCGAGTTGGAGCTGCGCCTAATGATCCTAATCCACTCCGTGACCCTCAACAAAAGGACGCGTTGCGGAAGTTGCTGTTTGAAGGTGCCGAGTTGCCGAAGAAGCAATTTTCCGAAATCACTATTGGTGGTCCACTACTTGGTCTTGGAGGGCAGCGAGCAGTTAAACTCCCACAGATTGTGCAGCCCTATGGTGTGGCGAGTTTTAATTTAGGTAACCCTGAAGTGGAGGCGGGGATAATAAAGCAATTCGGCGACAGTTTGGCTGATCGTATTCCTGTTTGTGTTATTCGTCGCCATTACGGCTTACTCAATTATCGTTACATTGTCCCACTCAACAAAACCGGGTTGTTCTCGATGAGAGGAAGAGTTGTGACTTCGCTTGCAGTTGCGCGTAATCCGTCAATTGAGACACCATCGAAAAATATGCTGCGAAAAGTTCAAGTCGAACTCTTTGAAGATAGGCTTGGAAGCCTTCCATTACGGGAAGGTGATCTTCTTGAATACACGCTACTCGAACTTGTGCCCCCGTTTCACAAGATTGCTCTGTCAAAATGAACGCGGATTTCGTCACCGTTTATAGCCATGCAGGGTGCATCGAGTCTTCGCGACTCACCCTATAGACAACGATTGAATGAATGATGCGTCTCGAAGACTCGACGCACCATTCATTCCCTGCGAGTTTGGAAGTCATCTGTGGAACGCTGGCGAGTTTCATTCCATCGGGGACTGGTCGAGATCGTCAAACCGAAGTTCGCGGCGTCCCCAACTCTTGTCAGACACGCCGCGTCCGATCCAGCGGTGGAATGACGAATACGGCCAGTTGGCGGGTGACTTGGCCCATCCGTGCTTGACCGGGTTGTCATGGATGCCGTCGAAGTGTCGCTCGAAGTCGTGTTCGTCTTCGAGGGTGTGTTCCCAGAATCGGCGCTGCCAGATTCCTCGCTCCTTGCGGTGGATGCGAGATTTGTTCTCGTTCCCAAGCTCCGGCTTGGGAACGTCGTCTTTGAAGCTCCAGCTTCGCGGGTTCCGAGAACGCGGTCTATTTGCCACACCAAGCAGGAGCTTGGTGGTGTGCGTTCCCAAGCTGGAGCTTGGGAACGAGGAAAAAAGGCTGCGCCAAAATTCCAAAGCTCCGTCAAGCCGGAGCACTCCAAACGTCACGTCTGTCTCCCGCCCAGCTTGATGAGGTCGATCAGTTCGTGGGTCGAGAGCTTGGCGGCTTGGTCGGTCCCTTCGAGGATGCCTGCGACGAGATCGCGCTTCGCGCCGTGGAGTTTCAGGATTTGTTCTTCGATCGTGTCTTTGGCCACGAGGCGGTAGACCGTCACGGGGCGGGTTTGGCCGATGCGGTGGGCTCGGTCGGTGGCTTGGTCTTCCACTGCCGGGTTCCACCACGGGTCGAGATGGATCACGTAGTCGGCTCCGGTCAGGTTGAGGCCCGTGCCGCCCGCCTTGAGTGAGATCAGGAAAAACTCACCCTCGCCGCGCTGGAAGGCATCGACTCGCTCCTGCCGCTGTTTGACCGGTGTCTTGCCGTCGAGGTACTGGTACGTGACCTTTCGTTCGTCGAGTGCCTCGCGGATCAGGGCGAGGTGCGATGTGAACTGGCTGAAGACGAGGGCGCGATGTTTGCCCTCGCGCAGTTCGTCGATGGTCTCCAGAAACAGATCGAGCTTGGCGGACGACTTGTCCCACGTTGAATCGACGAGACGCGGGTGACACGCCAGTTGGCGCAGCTTCGTGAGCGCGGCGAGGACTTGGAACCGTTGGTCCTTACCCGCGTTGTCATCGACCAGACCGGTGAGCTGCGTGACGGCCCACAGGCGGGCGTCTTCGTAGCGGCGTCGCTCGGCGTCGGAGAGTTCGGCCGTGAGTTGCACCTCCGTGCGAGGCGGCAGTTCGGTCAGCACCTCGCTCTTCGTGCGACGCAATACGAACGGACGGAGAACGCGCGAGAGAGCCTGCTTCCGCTCCGTGACCTTTCCCTTTTCGATCGGCTCGGCGAAGACTTCGCGGAAGCGTTCCCAACTTCCAAACAGGCCGGGCGAGACGCCTCGAAAGACCGACCACAAGTCGCCGAGATGGTTCTCGCACGGCGTGCCGGTCAGCGCGAGACGCCAGTCGGCATCGAGCGTTCTGACCACCTGAGCCGTCTTCGTGGCGCTGTTCTTGATGTTCTGTGCCTCATCCAACACGAGCGTCCCCCACTTCACCGCCGCCAATTCTTCCGCGTGTTGCTGCATGAGGTAGTAGCTGGTGATGAGCATGTCGCCGGGACCGAGCGTTTTGAGGAACTCGCCCCGATCGGTATCGCGATACAGGATCGGGTTGAGCGTCGGAGCGAAGCGCGCCGTCTCTCGCGCCCAGTTGAATCCGACCGACACCGGCGCGACGACGAGCATCGGCCCGACCTCGCGCCGATCGAGCAACACTGCCAGCGCCTGCACCGTTTTGCCGAGACCCATGTCGTCGGCGAGGACTCCACCGACACCCCACTCGGCCAGCTTGCGCAGCCACTTGAAGCCTTCGACTTGGTAATCGCGCAGGTCGGCGGTGAGCGTGGTCGGCACCTGTGGGTCGAGGTCCGTCGCGCGGTTCAATCTCTGGAGAGCCGTCTTCCATTTCTTGGACGACTTCAACGCCATCTGGTCATCGAGCAGATCGGCGATGACGGGGGCCGCCGTCGCGTTGAACTCCAGCTTGCCGCGGTTGTTGTGCAGCATGTCGGCCACCGACGCGAGGCGGTCGCGAAACTCCTGCGCGATCGACGCGAACTGGCCCTTGCCGAGCGACACGTATCGGCGGCCCTCCCGCAGCGCGGCGAGCAGCGTCGCCAGCGGAAACTGCTGTCCGCCGAGTTCGATCGAACCCGACAGGCCGAACCAGTCGTGCTGGTCTTTGATCTCGACCTTCAGTGCCGAGGGAGCGATCTCCCCCAGCATGCTCAGGCGGCGGACTTTGGCGTCGTCCGGCCAGACGACGAGCGGATCGTTCTCGGGCCGGGCGCGAAGTGCATCGAGCAGGTCGAGCACGTCGTCGTCGTGCTCGATCTGCCACGCGAACGGCTCGGGTGATGAGAAGCGTTTGAAGAAGAGTTCGCTCGCCAGCGTGGTCGCTCGCAGCCGTTCGTCATCAAGATCGCGTTCGACACGCACGCGCTGTTCGCCCCATTTGCTGGCGACTTCGAGCGGCCCCTGCCCCGGCACAAAGCTCGCCCCTTCCGGAGCCGGTGTGACGCGCAGTTCGATCTTCGCGCCGGTCGGTTCGGCCGGATGAATTCTCAACGTGAGCTGCGTGTCGGCGTCGATCAAGTCTCCCTTGAGCGAGTCGGGGAGCGTGATCGGCAGCAGTGATTCGAGTGCGGGCAAACGTTTGAGGAACTCGGCTTGTGCCTCCACAGGAATGCTGGTCGGACTCGCCATGAGTGAGGTCGTCAGCGCCGCCAACTCCGGACTGGCCTTGGCGAGCAACAGTTCAGCCGTCCCGGCAACGGTGCCGAAATCTACAGCCGCAAAGTCCTCGTCGCCCATACGCGAGACGAGGCTGAACTCCTTCATCGACTTCCCGTCGAGCGAAGGCGTCAACTGCCACGCGCCGTCCTGGTCTTGAATCGACAAGCCGAATTCCGCGCGACGCACCGTGACCGGATGGACGCCGTAAAATACGAGCGGATGACCAATGAGTGTGTCGAGGATTTTCGGCCATTGATCGAGGTCCGGCTCGGAACGGTACGACGGAAAGCTCGCCGCACGAATCACCACTAAGTCGGCGGGAGTCAGCGTAAAGCCTGTTCCTCGAATCAGTCGGTCCCAGCCAATGATGCGGCCCTTGCTCCAACTGACCTTCTTGGTTCCGCTCAGCTTCTGCTCGACCGGCTCGATCTTGATCGGCGGGGCGTAATACGAAGGCCTGTCGTTCGTGACGACACGCCACACCAAGCGCGACTGTGCTGTGACAGGAGCCGCGCCCTCCGTGCCCGATCCCTTGGCGGGGCGAGCGAGAAACTGATCAAGCTTCATCAGCGCGGTCTGCCAGTCGGGCTTCGCCGGTTCTGCGGAGGTCTGAATGATCGACTGCACGAGCGTCGATTTCAGTCCCTGAACAAACGCTCTTTGCAAGTACAGCGTCGCAGCATAGGTGTGCTTGCAAACAGTGTCGTACGCCGAGTACGGGCAGGAACAGACCGCATCGAGATTAAGGTGGCCCTTCTCGCTCTCTTGGACATAGATGCGGATCTCATACGGGGTCTTCAGACTTCCCTGACAGCGACAATTGATTTCCTGCTCGCTGTCGTCGTACGTCATCGCCGTGATGCTGTTGATGTAGGCCGCCCCGCGAGACACCGCCGTCCCGTAGTGTTCGTACTGCAAATCGCGGAGAGCGTCACGCCATTGAGCCAACAAGTCCGAGGTACTGCCTGGCGGCGACAACGGGCCCGATAGGTTGGGCATACCGGGAAGATTGATACCCAACCTCGCCCCTTGAGCCATCACGGCCTCGATCGCAGCCTGCATCTGAGCGTCGAAACTTGTCTTCCCTGAATGCGTTGCCATACGGCATCCTGCCTTTCTTCATCAGTGTCTTGTGAAAAACAGCCTCAGCACGGCGGCGTTCGATCCTCGCCCACGGTTGGAATGGGGCCATTCGCCCCGTCAGGCAAGTTGATTTCCAACGTTGCAAAACGATTGCCTCCGATTCAACTCGTTCTGCAACCGGATTGCCAGTCTGACCGTCGCTTCACCGTCACCGGGCGGTGCCCTGTTGTGGCCGCTGGTGACGTGGGCTAGGTTTGTAACCTGCTCATCTCTTGTTCCGTTGAGGCGCGGACACGGGCAGAACCCGCCGCCGGGATTGGGAACGAATCCCCCGGCCACGTTCCAGTCACTCGACCGAGACTTTGACTCGGCGCTTTGAGGAAAATCGGGCAACCGAAAATTGTTCCCAACTTTCTCAGCGTGGATGACGTAACCTTCTCTTGGAATCGGCATCTCAATGACCGCGTGATCCCACGCGATGGAACTGACGGAATGACTCGCACCGAAAAACTGCCGCGAATCGCACTCACTTGGAGTCTGATGCTCCTGACGGTGATCGCCGGTGTTGCCCGGCCGAGTTGCCTCTGTGCCGACGGGTCGTGGTGTTTGTATTGTCCGAAGGTGATGGCCGCACTTGTGGCGGCTGCTCCACGCGAATCAACGGCGGCGACTGGCTGCTGCTCGTCCAAGTCTGGTTGCCGTGGACAAGTCATTGCGTCAGGACACACTCAGTCGTGCGCTGCGGTCGGTTCGGCGTGCGCTGGCTCCGGGTGTCGCGCCATCCCGTCGGCGATACCGGCCACTGTTCGGGAGGTCGAGAGTCTCGCCAGCCAACTCGGTGGCGATGTTGCTCCGGCCATGGTCGCGAAAGTGGGATTCTCATTGTCCCGCGAGTCGCTTCGGTGGCGCGTTGATACTCATCGGGCTGGTCCGCCGCGCGAGTTGATCGTGCTTTACCAGCGCTGGCTCATTTGAGTTCTGCCGCGTGGCACTCGCTGGCCGATCGTGCCGCGTCCGTCTCGTCTGCCCTGATCCTTGTGTCGTCGTTGCCTCAACGACCGCAAGACTTTTGGTGTGGCAGCGAGCCTCTTCCCGTGATTGTGCTGGCGTGACGAGCATCTTTCGTCGCGCGGCCTCTTCACGAGTCGGCCAACCTGCGTTCGTCGCCCGATCCAAC
Source organism: Schlesneria sp. (assembly GCA_043743205.1). Classification (GTDB taxonomy): domain Bacteria; phylum Planctomycetota; class Planctomycetia; order Planctomycetales; family Planctomycetaceae; genus Schlesneria. The sequence continues at coordinate 8,975 of JAYTXB010001050.1, read as the reverse complement.
GGTTTGACTGTTCGGGTCCGCCCTGTGTCGAACTATTCTTGGTGGTCCGGTTCAGTCCGCGCAGGTCGCGGTCGTGGCCGGAGTTTTTTAAAGGAGATTGTCATGTTGACTTCGATTTCCAATCTGTTTGCCGGTTCCCTGGTGGCGTTGGGTTGTGTTTGCTGCTGTGCGTGTCCGAGCGACTGCTGCGCGGCGTCGAACGGGGGAGCTTGTGGCTGCCACGGCTGTCCGGCCTGTGCGAATCAGGCGTCGGTCAGTAAGGTCTCGGCGACCGAGCTCATTCCCGAAGCTCGGCCGACGGCTGTTCCGCAGCGTTACGTTCCCGCCGCGCGTCCGAGCTATCTGGATGGCTCGCGCAAGTTTCGTGGCGACTATCGGTGATGATGTGAAGTGATGACGCGGCTCTTGGCGAGCCGCCGTTGATCGAGTGACAGTCCGCCGTCGCGACCTGCACGCTCGCAGGCTGCGGTGGTGGCTGTCACGTTCGGAGTGGAATGAGTTGAGGAATTGAATTCATGTTCGGCTTTCGGCCACTTCCCTGGGACTACGGGGTTCGCAATCTCTTGCGCCGGCCGGGTCGTAGCGCGCTGACGCTAATCGGATTGGCGACGGTCGTGTTTTTGGTGTTGCTCGTCACGGCGTTCGTGCGCGGGTTGGAGGCATCACTCGTGGCGAGCGGCGATCCGAGCGTGGTACTCGTCCATTCGTTGGGGGCGGCCGAGAACATCGAGAACTCGACGGTCCCCGGTCGCGGTGCGAGTCTGCTGTCCGCCAGTCTGCCTCGCATCCAATCACGGTTCGAGCACAAGTACGTTTCGCCGGAATTGTATCTCGGTTCCGAAGTGACGACGGCTGGGGCAGGCGAACCGGCGATGGGACTGGTGCGCGGCGTCACGCTCTCCGCGCCGCTGGTGCGTCGTCAGTTTCAGTTGATCGAAGGCCACTGGCCGAAGTCGGGTGAAGTCCTCATCGGGCGGCTGGCACCGACGAAACTCGGCAGTGATCCGCGCGACCTGGCCATCGGTCGCACGATCCAGTTTGAAGGCCGATCGTGGACGGTCAGCGGCCGGTTTGCGGCCGCAGGGTCGGTGCTGGAGTCGGAGCTTTGGTGTCCGCTCGAAGACCTACAACCGGCGACGAAGCGGCAAGACCTGAGCCTTGTCGCGGTGACGGTCTCGAACGCGGACGGCCTGGCGGACCTCGAAGAGTTCTGCAAGGAACGGCTCGATCTGGAATGGCAGGCGACGCCCGAGACCACGTACTACGCGGCCCTGCAAACTCACTACGGTCCCGTCCGCAGTGTGGCTTGGCTGATCGTGATCCTCGTCGCGGGAGCGGGTGTGTTTGCGGGCCTCAACACGATGTACGGTGCGGTCGTCGGCCGCGTGCGCGAACTGGCGACTCTGCAAACGGTCGGCTTCTCGCGAAGGGCCATCGCGCTCGGCCTGATTCAAGAGGCGGTGATCCTCTCGTCGGCGGGAGCCTTGCTGGCGGCAGCGGTCGCCATCGGTGTGGTCAATGGCACGGCGATCCGCTTCACGATGGGAGCCTTTTCGTTGCGAATCGACGGCACGGCTCTGGCCGTCGGCTTGGGAACGGGCCTGTTGATTGGAGTAATTGGTGCGATACCACCGGCTCTGCGCGCGTTGCGAATGCCAGTGGCGGAAGGATTGAAAGCGGTGTGAGGATGCGGAGTGTTCGGCCTTCATGATTCGATTCTGAGCGGGGTGGCGTCAGCCCAATGGCACTTACTTTAGTCCGTTTTGCGGTTTCTTCGAGAACCGGACGCTAGCGCGTTCCGGCTGATCTGTAATTTGTGCCTATATCTCGCGCGGGCCAAACGGCGTCGTTCTGAGCGGGGTGGCGAAATGTTGAACCCAACTCGAAAGGAATGAGAGATGACTCGAAGAACGATGATGCTGTGTGGTGTGCTGCTCGGTGTGATGGGGCTGCTGGTTGGCTGTGGCCAGACGGCTTCCACTCCCGCTCCTGTAACAAAGTCCCTCGCCCCGAAGATCGACGGAACGAAGTTCGTCCTTGCCGAGGAACCGGCCGACGCGAAGACCGTCGATGAAGTGCGTGAGGCCGCGAAAGACGGAGATGAGGTCGTAATCGTCGGTCGGATCGGTGGAGATCGCGATCCGTGGGTCGCCGACCGCGCGGCGTTTCTGATCATCGATCCCTCACGCATCCCATGCAGCGAACGAACCGGCGACAGTTGTAAGACACCGTGGGACTACTGCTGCGAAACCGACCTCGCCAAGTCGAAGGCCACGATCAAGTTCGTCGATGACGCGGGGAAGACTCTCGCCAACGATGCCCGTCAATTGCTCAACGTGAAGGAACTGCAAACCGTCGTCGTGAAAGGCCAGGCCAAACGCGATGAGGCGGGCAACCTGACAGTCCTCGCCAGCGGACTGTTTGTTCGGCCCGCTGGCGAGACGAAGACCGAGTAACCACCGCGACCAAACAACATTTTCGACACAGGTGAGCCGGGTGCCGTAAGGCCCCGGATTCCGCTACGAAGAATCCGGGGCCTTACGGCACCCGGCTCGCCTCGCACAACTTGTGAATGAGGTTGATCCATGACCACTCCTGTCGATCTTCGCGGACTGGCGATTGACCGGTCGAGCCACAACGTTGTCTCGGTGCGGCCTCGTCGTCGCCATCTGATGTCGCGATACGTGTTGCCTGCTGCGATCTTGAGCGGCTTCGTGGGACTGATGGTCTGGGCATTGCGAGACACGTTGTGGACAGCGGCGTCCGTCACCGTGGTTCCCGTCATCGCGAGCCACGCCGAAGTTCAGCAGGCTGACACGCCGTTGTTTCAGGCGGCGGGATGGGTCGAGCCGCGACCAACGCCGGTCATCGTCAGTTCGCTCGTCGAGGGAGTCATTGAAAAACTGACTGTGATCGAAGGGCAGGAGATCAATGCGGGTGAGCCGGTGGCGTTTCTGATCGACAAGGAGGCGAAACTCGGCGTCCAACAGGCCGAGGCCGAAGTGCAGAACCAACGCGCGATACTCGACTCGTCCAAGGCGGCGCTCGACGCGGCGAAGGTCTACTTCCGCGAACCGGTTCAACTCCAAGCCGGGCTGGCGGAGGCGGAGGCTCAGCTCGCGAAAGTGCAGACCGAACTGAACCGGCTCCCTTCATTGCGGCGTTCCGCAGAGGCCAAGCAAACGCTGGCCGAGAAGGAGGTCGAGAGCAAGACGAAGTCGCAGGAGGCGGTCGCCGCGATCATCGTGCAGCGGGCACGCAGTGAACTCGAAGTCGCCAAGGCCCTGATTGACGAGTACGACGCGCAGGCCGGGTCACTCGCCCTCGAACGAGTCGCACTGACGAAGCGGCGCGATGTGGTGCAGCGTCAACTCGAACTTAAGGTTGAGGAAACACGCAACCTCGCCGAGACCAATGCCAAGCTGCATTCGTCCGACGCGCAGGTGAAGCTGGCCGAGACAGCGCTCGAACTGGCAAAGCTGAAGCTGGAGCGGATGATCGTCCCCGCGCCGATCTCCGGGCGCGTGCTGGCCCTCGTCGCGCGACCCGGCACCAAACTGATGGGCCTCGCGCCGGGAGCCATGCAGGATGCGAGTACCGTCGTCACGATGTACGACCCGCACAGCCTGCAGGTGCGTGCCGACGTGCGACTCGAAGACCTGCCTCGCGTTCTCGTCGGACAGTCTGTTCTGATCCAGACGGCGGCGGTCGGTGAGTCGATGATGGGCAAAGTCATCACCGCCACGTCACTCGCCGACATTCAGAAGAACACGCTGCAAGTGAAGGTCGCCATCGACTCACCCCCGCCGGTCATCAAGCCCGACATGCTGGTGCAGGTGACGTTCCTCGCACCGCCCTCGCCGAAGAAACTCGATGGCAGTGAATCGCCGCTGCGACTGATGATCCCGCGCGGGCTGATCGACACGTCGTCGGGTTCGTCCACCGTCTGGATCGCCGACCAGTCCGAAGGAGTCGCCCGCCGCCGCACGGTGACACTGGGAACGGGCACCACCGGAGCGGCCCAGTCCAACGAATTGGTTGAAGTGACCAGCGGTCTCTCCATCGGAGACCGCCTGATCGCCTCGGGCCGCGAAACACTGACCGAACGCCAACGCATCCGCATCCGGGGCGAAGACGGTTCGCAGGGTGAAGCCTCACCGACGGGAACGGCTCCGCACGAAGGGCACGACAAACCGAAAAGGCTGTACTGAGAATAAAGGTCAACAGGATTTCTGGTGAGCCGGGCGGCGTCAGCCCTCGGACTCTGTTGCGATCGAACTAAAAGTCCGGGGGCTGACGCCGCCCGGCTCACCACGAGCAAAGGAGCAAGCATCATGTCTCTCGTCGAAATCGAAGCCGTCACGAAATCGTTCGCCAAGGGCGACCAGACCATCACCCCGCTGAAGGAAGCCAGCCTGAGCATCGAGCGGGGCGACTTCGTTTCGCTGATGGGGGCCAGCGGCTCGGGCAAGAGCACGCTGCTAAACCTCGTTGCGGGGATCGACCGTCCCACGGCCGGCCGCATCATCGTCGATGGCGAAGAGATCACGCGGCTCTCGCGCACCAAGCTCGCTCGTTGGCGAGCGACCAACGTCGGCTACATCTTTCAAATGCACAACCTGATCCCGGTCCTGACCGCCTACGAAAACGTCGAACTGCCGCTGCTGCTCCTGCCGATGTCTCGCACTGACCGACAACGGCGTGTCGAGATCGCCATGCAGGCCGTCAGTCTGACTGATCGAGCCGACCACTATCCGCGTCAACTTTCGGGAGGCCAGGAACAGCGAGTCGGCATCGCGCGCGCGATCGTCGCCAACCCAACCATCGTCGTGGCGGACGAACCGACCGGTGATCTCGATGCAGAAACGACCGAGCAGGTGCTCGAACTGCTGAGGCGGCTGAACACGGAACTCGGCATGACGCTGCTGATGGTGACTCACGATCCCAACGCGGCCGCCATCGCGGGGCGGCAGCTTCGCTTAGACAAGGGAAAACTTGTCGAGAGAGAACGAACGCCGAGTGCCTCTTCCGGTCCCCTCGCCCCCGTCTTCGGGGGAGAGGGCTAGGGTGAGGGGGCTTCTTCAAACACAAGCAATTGACAGGTGGGAAGTCAGAAGTGAAAGACAATCAGACACCACTTTACACTTCTCACTTTCCACTTTTCACTTTTCACTACTGCCTTCCTGAACGAAAAGCCCCCCTCACCCTAGCCCTCTCCCCCGCAGAGCCGGGGCGAGGGGACAAGGCGACAAAACAAAGAGAGAACGATCATGTTTCGCTTCGCTCCCTACGTGTTGAAGAGTCTCTGGCGGCATCGCGTGCGGACGCTGCTGACGGTCAGCGGGACTGCCGTCGCGCTGTTTGTCTTCTCGTTTGTCGAGGCCGTGCAGGAGGGACTCGATCGGCTGACGCGCGAGCAACTGGGCGACCGTTCGCTGATCGTGTTTCAGGCGAACCGCTTCTGCCCCAGCACGAGCAAGCTGCCCGAGGATTACTCGCGTCGCGTGGCGAAGCTGCCCGGCGTGAAGGAAGCGGTGCCGATCAAGGTCTACATGAACAACTGCCGCGCCAGTCTGGATGTCGTGGTGTTCAACGGCCTCCCCGCCGACAAGCTGCGGACGGTGCGAGACCTCACACTGACGCAGGGCGATTGGACCAAGTTCGAGCAACAGCAGGACGCGGCCGTCGTCGGGCAGGCGGTGGCGCAGCGCCGAGGCATCCGCGTCGGGCAGAAGTTCTCGATTGGAATGCTCAGCGTGACCGTGGCCGGAATCTTTCGCTCGACGGTCCCGGCGGAAGACAACATGATTTTCACGCACCTCGATTTCTTGCAGCGGACCAAGGGGCTGAGTTCGGTCGGCACGGTGACTCAGCTTGAAGTGAAGCTGGCCGAGAGTGCCGACGTGAAGGGAACGAGTGAAGCGATCGACGACATGTTTCGCTCCGGCCCCATCGGCACCAACACACGGCCCAAGGGCGTCTTCCAGGCCAACGCCGTGGGAGACCTCGTCGAACTGGTCGGCTTCATCCGGTATCTGGGTTATGCGTGCATCGCGCTCGTGCTGGCACTCGTCTCGACGACGACGATCATGGGTGTGCAAGACCGCAGGCAGGAACATGCGGTGCTGCAAACACTCGGCTGCACCGGCTATCGCATCTTCAGCATGGTGCTGTCCGAGAGCACGATTCTCAGCACGGTGGGAGGATTGCTCGGGGTGGGCGTCGCGCTCGTGATGCTGCAAGTGTCGGGAATGGCCCTCGGCACCGAGGGCGTGTTGATCGCGTTCCGTCCGTCGGTCGGTTTGGCCACGCAGGGACTCTCGGTCTCCGTCGTAGTCGGCCTGTTGGCGGGAGTCCTTCCCGCGTGGCAGGCGGCTCGCGCCGAGATCGTCCCCGCGCTGCGCGCGGCGTGACGGTCACACTCACCGAACCGCCTTGCAGAGGAAAGCGGTGCTGGAGTGGAAGGTTCGGTTGACGAACGGGCGAGACAGTGGGCATTGTGGCGGTGCGGTCATTTCCTCCAAAACCATCCCTCGTGACGAATTTCTCATGGACCAACTCCTCTCCGGCATTCATCAGTTCCACGCACAGGTCTTTCAGCGTGAGAAAGAGTTCTATTCCAAGTTGTCTGCCGGGCAGAGTCCCAGCACGCTGTTCATTGGTTGCTCGGACTCGCGCGTCGATCCGACGATCATCACGCAGTCCGACATGGGCGAGCTGTTCGTCCTGCGCAACGCGGGGAACATCGTGCCGTGCTACGGGGCGTCGAACGGGGGCGAATCGGCGACGATCGAGTACGCGGTCTCGGCACTCGGTGTGAAGGACATCGTGATCTGCGGGCACTCGGGCTGCGGTGCTCTGCAAGCGATGCTCAACCCCCAGAAGATGGAGAAGCTGCCACTTGTCAAAGGTTGGCTCAATCATGCCGAAGCGACGCGGCGAATCGTCGAAGAGAACTACTCGCAGTTTGCAGGAGAGGCTCTGCTGGAGATCGCGATCCGCGAGCATGTTCTCGTCCAGATTGAAAACCTGCAAACACACCCCGCCGTCGCCGTGAAGTTGCAACGAGGCGAGTTGACGCTCCATGCGTGGGTCTATCTGATGGAGACCGGTGATATCCTCGCGTACTCCACCGAGGACGGTGGGTTCGCGTCACTCACGGGCCTCGCGCGACAAGAGGCGACCAAACGCAAAGTGGCCAACCCGCGCAAAGGCAAAGCAACGTAGCCTCCACCGCTCGGAGAACAGAATGACCCAGAACCGGGAGCCAACTCCACACCGCTCGCACGGACTCGATTGAGATCGCGCCAACCATCAACCCAGAGAGCCACACCGTGACGATCTATAACTTTGACGAACCCGAGAACGTGCCGCTGAAATCGAATCGGCCCCCCACTCCCACGGGGCCTCGACCCGAGACTCCCAGCCGCCAGATCGAGCGTGAGTTCGGTGTCCCCGTCCCCGGTGAAATTCTGCCGACCGAACAATGGACGAACACCGCACTCAAGACGCTGCCGCCACCGGGACCGCTCGACTTCAAGGTCCTCTTCGGGCGCGAGGCCCCTGTGATGCTCGACATCGGCTGCGGAAACGCGCGATCGACTCTCGCCAGTGCCGTGTGGAGGCCGCAGGTCAATCATCTCTCGACCGACATCCTGCCCGTCGTGATCCGTTACGCCACGCGACGCGCCAACCAGCGCGGGCTGACCAACGTTTGGCTCGCAGTCATTGGTGGACGAGAACTCCTCGCCGATTACATCGCACCGCAGTCGGTCTCCGAAATCCACGTCTATCACCCGCAACCGTTCTACGATCAGAAGCTGATTCACAAGCGACTCATCACGCCCGAGTTCCTCGCGCTCGTCCATCGGTCGCTCCAGCCCGACGGTCTGTTTGTGTTGCAGACCGACAACCCCGGCTATTGGAAGTACATGCAGCAGGTCGTCCCGCTCTTCTTCCAATTTGAAGTGCAGCCCGGCAAATGGCCCGACGCACCGAAAGGCCGCACACGTCGCGAGATCATCGCGCTGCGAGAAGGCTTGCCTGTCTTTCGCGGAACCGGCCGACCTCGCACCGACATCACTCCGGATGACGCGAAGCAACTCGCCGAGTCACTCCCGCCACCGCGCTTCGACGCCGACCGCAAACTGATGGCCCTCGATAAACTCGAACGTGAGTCGGGCGGTGCCAACAAAAAAAAGCCCACCCGAAAATGAGATTAACGACCGGTACATCAACAACTGTCCGGTTTGGGTGAACCGGGTGCCGTGAGGCTCCGGACTTTTCGGCAAAGAACCCGGGGCCATACGGCACCCGGCTCACCTCGATCTTCGGATGGATGCCGCCAGTTGTTCAGGTGCCGATCCTAAGTCAGGCGAGCCGGGTGCCGTAAGGCCCCGGGTTCTCCGTTCGGCGCGGGTCTCCTGACCCCGCCGAAACGACCGACCGAAGGCTCCTCCCCCAACCATCTCCAAAAGGAAACACCATGCGAAACGTACTGCTGACCACGCTGATTGTTCTGACGACGGCTTCACTCCGCGCCGCGCCGCCCGTTCCCGATTCGGTCCTCTGGCAGGAGGCGATCGAATACTCGAACCTCGGCGATGAACATTTGCAGCTCAACCTCGCGCGACCGAAGACGGCCGATGGACCGTTCCCCACGATCCTCTGCATTCACGGCGGCGGCTTTCGCGCGGGCAAGCGGGAGAGCTACGACGCGCTCTGCATCAAACTCGCCGAGCGAGGTTACGTCGCCGCAACGATGACCTATCGCCTCGCCCCGAAGCACCAGTTCCCCGCCGCAGTCCATGACACCAAAGCCGCCGTCCGCTGGCTGCGAGCGAACGCCGCGACTTACAAGATCGACCCAACTCGCATCGGCACGACGGGCGGTTCGGCAGGCGGACATCTCGCGCAGTTCCTCGCCGTCACAGCCAACGTCCCGCAGTTCGAGGGGACCGGCGGGAACCCGAATC
>JAYTXB010001049.1:0-3128 GCA_043743205.1 Schlesneria sp. | reverse complement strand
TTGGTTTGAGGCGACCAGAGTTGGCTCATGTCAGCCGAGGCATATCGGCCGATCAGCGGGTTGTCGTAAACATCGTGATTCACAGAGCGGGTCCTGTTGGAGAAAGTGGATGGTGGGCCGTGTCGTAGTCAGTAGTGTGGATCGAGTCTGCGAGGCCCACCGATCACGCGACTTCACTGAAATGGTCGGCTTCGCAGGCTCGATTCACTCTACATCTACACGGTGTGAACGCGAACTGCATCTCAGCCGAGGTCCCTCAGGATTGGGTCTGCAATGACTTCCTGATTCTTGGATTGGTTCCCTCCCCGCCGAGGGGAGGGAGAACGAGTCGCCGTACTTAGGCGAGCGGCAGGTGAAGATTAACCGTAGACCGGACGCCTACGTCCGGTATTTCTAATCCGACCGGACGTAGGCGTCCGGTCTACGCTGGTCTGCGAACTCCTGCCGCTCGCCTTAGAAAGTGATTGTGGATTCGTTCCTCACGGTTGAATGGCCTCGACTGCGATCTCACTGATCTGGCCGATCAGCGGGTTGACCAAGCCCTTGCCGTTCGGGTGAACGCGGTTGCTCAGGAAGATGACGAACAGTTTTCGTTCGGGATCAATCCAGAGCGCTGTGCCGGTGAAGCCGCCGTGACCGAAGGCACGCTCAGAAAACTTCGTGCCGCGATTGATCGAGTACCGCGACTGCATGTCCCAGCCGAGTCCCCGCACGTCGCGCGTCTCCTGATTCTGTTTATCCGTGCCGACGATGGTGTGGCGAGTCGTCATCGTCTCCCAAGTCGCTCGCTTCAAAATGCGGCTGCCGTCGTCGTTGATTCCGGCCATGGCGTCGATGGCGTAGCGTGCCAGATCGCGCGCGGTCCCGAACAGACCGGCGTGTCCAGCCACCCCGTCCAGCTTGAACGCGCGCGGATCGTGAACCTCACCCTGCATCCACTTCCCCCCGCGTTGCTCGGTCGGAGCGGCGCGTTGGCGAAGCGGCTCGGCGGGAAGATAACTCGTTTCGGTCATCCCCAACGGGGCAAAAACTTCGGCCTGCGCGAACTCATTCAGCGACCGTCCCGACACGCGCGACACGACTTCACCCAACACCATGAAGTTCACGTCCGAGTACATGAACTTCGAGCCGATCGGCGCGGTGAGCTTCAGCGCGAACAAGCGTTCCTTCGCTGGGAGCGGCCCGTCGGCGTAGTCGGCGATCGCGTTGTCCGGAATGAGTCCGCTCCGATGGACGAGCAGATCACGCAGCGTGATCGACTGTTTCTCTGCCACGCCAAACTCGGGGATGTATTTGGCCACCGCGTCGTCGAGCGAGACCTTTCCCGACTCAACCAGCTTCATCACCGAAGTCGCAGTGGCGAGCGGCTTCGTCAACGAGGCGAGGTCGAACACGGTGTCGTCGGTCATCGGTTCGCGGTTCGGTTCGAGTCGCTTGTCGCCGAACACCTTCAACCACGCGATACCCGTCGGCCGTCCGATCAAGACCACACCGCCCGGCAACTTCTTCTCAGCGATCGCCGTCGCCACCAGCCCGTCGATCTCCGCCAACTTCGCCGCATCCAGGCCCGCTTCACCTGGTGTGAGCATGGGCAGCTTGACCCCCTCGGCTCGCGCGAGCGGCGTCGGCTCCATCTGCTTGATCCACTCGGTCAACATCTCGACCGCCGGTTGGTCGATGCGCGAGGTCGCGAGTTGTGGCATCTGGCCTCGTCCTCGCAAGGCCACGCGATGCAACAGGACACTCCGTTCGGGATGGCCCGGCGCGACGAGGCGTGCGTCGGCGAGACCGAACTTGTCGTGAACCGGAACCGCATCAATGAGCTTCATCTTGTCGCGCGCCGTCGCGTACTCAAGCTGCATCTGAGCGTTGCCACCTCCCGCATCGACGTGACAGATCGAGCAGTTGCTGTGCAGGTAAGCTCGCGCACGATCTTCGAGTTTCTCGCTCGGATCATACGGATTGGCGAGCTGCGGGAACGTCGCGGGGGAACTCGGTAAGAGCGACGACTTCACGGGAGCGCGTTGCCCGGCGACGGTCGTGGCGGTCGCGAGCTGCTGGTTGACAGCGGCCTCATTAAGCCCCGCTTGCTTCAATTCTTCCTTCAATCGCGCGCGCGCGCCGGTCGCCCAATCGAGATCGTGGAACAGGCCGAGTCGCTCCAAAACCTGAAGCTGATTCTCGACGTGATGCGCTCCGCTCGGCAGCGCTCCGTAGTCGTGGTCCTTGTTCATCTGCACGGTACTCAACCCGAGGACAAACCCGACTGCGCGACTGTGACAGACCATGCACTCGGTGCGACTCGGGTAATGCCACGTTTGCTTTCGCGAACCGCCCGCCGTTGCGATGGAGAACTCGCGGTCCAGACCTTCCTTCGCGACGAGCGTCGCTTCGGTCTGTTCGTCGTTCCACTGGTACGAGTACCCGACCCACTCGTTGTCCTGCTTCGTCATCAACCGCGTCTCGATCCACCGCTGCGATGGCGAGTCTCCGTCGGTGCGTTCGAGGGCAAATGATTTGACCAGCACGGTCTCATTGGGAAAGCCCCACGCGCGGTTGGTCGTCAAGTCGATGCGCGGGTTCTCACCAGGAATCGCGATGAACCGCGCTTTGTCCGTCCCGTCCGACCACAGCGGCGCGTTGACCGAGTACGGAATCAGGGCCGGTTCAACAACGTGACCTGTCACCGAACGGAACAGCCCGGTCTCACTGAGCTTCGTCGGGAAATTCGGCTTCGGGGTCTCGGGTGGCGTCGGGATGAGTGACAGGAAGCCGCCCTCGCTCGAACCCGCGTGATCGCAGATGAGTAGCTCACCGTGTGAGTCGGTACCAAAGCCGGTGATGTGGACTGGTGTGTCGACGAGTTCCTGATGCCAGACAATCTGCTCGCCGTTGTGCCGCGCACCCCAGACTTTGCCTGTCGAGTGATCGCCATAGATGTAGCAGCCCTGCAACTCAGGACGTTGCGTCCCGTAGTACACGATGCCGCCGGTGAGCGACCGCGATTCGTTGTGATGATGTTCGAGAGTGGGCTTCACGTGCGGCGTCGGTCCCAACTCGCGTTCGAGGTAAAACGGATGGCTCCCTTCGTAAACACTCCAGCCGTAGTTGTCCCCTTTACGAACGAA
>JAYTXB010001048.1:0-12896 GCA_043743205.1 Schlesneria sp. | reverse complement strand
GCCGTCTGCCTCAAGTACGAGTACCCGCGACTGATCGATCACCCCGATACGCAAATCGTTGCCGATCACGTCGTCGAAGCGGGAGCGTTTCTCGTAGGACTGCATCGCGCGGGAACGCTGCGAACCGACTTCACCGAGCTACCGCTGACGGCCACTTACCACACGCCGTGTCATTTGAAGGTGCTGGGCCAATCGACTCCGCTGGCCGATCTGTGCGGACTCATCCCGCGCTTCGAGACTCAACGCGCCGCAACTGGCTGTTCGGGAATGGCTGGCCCGTTTGGCCTGACGAAAGAAAACTTTGCGGACTCGCTGGAAATGGGCCGCGAACTGATCGAGTTGATGCGGGCCGACGGACACGAACTGGGGCTGACCGAGTGCAGCAGTTGCCGCCTGCAAATGGAGCAACGCTCGCCGCTACCGACGCTGCACCCGCTGAAGGTTCTCGCGCTGGCGTATGGCTTGATGCCCGAAGTCCGTCGCCGATTAAAGCCCAGCACTCGGAAACGACTGACATCGTGAGGATGTTCGTCAGGCAGAATCGCTCTAAGGACCGGCGCATCAACAACTGGCGGTAATAATCTGATGATCGAGGTGAGCCGGGTGCCGTGAGGCCCCGGGTTCTTCGCCTAGGTGTCTGTCCGGATAGGCGCAGGTCATACCTTTTGTAGGGTGGGCACTGCCCACCATCCACGACCGATTGTGGTGGGCAGTGCCCACCCTACGGGTATCCGGACAGACACCTAGAAGTCCGGGGCCTCACGGCACCCGGCTCACCAAACTCCGACAGTTATTTCTGCGCCAGTCCTTACGTGGTGGCCGTTGGTCCCTGAGCTATGCCACGATGTCGGAGTCTTTGGAGCAGCAATGCGATCGGTTCTCGATGCTCCATCGACATTGATTCGGAACGCTGGACTCGTTCTCGCGCATCCAGTTTGAAAACTCGAGAAAGGACCGTCATTCGGATGACTTCGCCAATCGAACCGCCGTCCGCCCCACGCCTTCGGGTTCAACGCGTGAGTGCGGCTCAGCGCGCAGCCATTCTGGGCATCGTTGTGAATGGTGTGTTGGCTCTCGCCAAGGGAACGGCCGGTGTGCTGGGCAATGCCTACGTGCTGGTGGCTGATGCGATCGAGTCACTGACGGACGTGATGAGTTCGCTGATCGTCTGGCTCGGTCTGCGCGTGGCGTCGGAACCACCGTCCGCGAAATATCCGTATGGGCGAGGCCGGGCAGAGACGTTGTCGGCGCTGATCGTGGCGGCGATGTTGTTCGGGGCGGCGGGACTGATCGCGGTTCAAAGTGTCCGGCAGATTCGGACGCCGCATCAGGCTCCGGCCCCGTTCACGTTGATCGTGCTGGTCGCGGTGGTCGTCATCAAGGAGTCGCTGTTTCGGTTCGTGCTGACGGTGGGCGAGGGCGTTCAAAGCACGGCCATCCGAGCTGATGCGTGGCATCATCGCAGCGACGCCATCACGAGTGTGGCGGCCTTCGTCGGCATCTGCATCGCGCTCGTCGGCGGACCGGGCTATGAGACGGCCGACGACTGGGCCGCGCTGCTGGCCTCGGGCCTCATCCTGATCAACGGTTACTCGATCCTGCGTCCGGCACTGGGCGAGATGCTCGACCGCACGCCGGACAGCGGCATCGAAACGGAAGTGCGACGACTGGCACAATCGATTCCCGGCGTCCTCGGGACTCACAAGTGCTTCGTCCGCAAACTCGGGTTAGACTTCTTCGTCGATCTCGATCTGCAGGTCGATGGCCAGATGACAGTCCGCGACAGCCACGACCTGGCCCACGCCGTCCAAAACGTCATCCGCTCTGAACTGCCGCTCATCACCAAGGTGCTGATCCACGTCGAGCCGATGAAATCGGATCGACGGAAATAGAAACGGCCTGAAAGACCGTCATCTGTGGTCCCGGCTGTTGGTTGACGGGATGTGATCTGTACTGGGTAAGCATGACGAAAACGTGTCACGGAATTCCTGCCATTTTGCAGAACCTTCGTTACAATGCGGATCATGTAGGCAACTGAAAACGGGCCTTTTTTAAGTCGAAAACTGCAAAACGAACGAAGTGGTTGATTGCCCAGAGCAAGATTTCTACTCGGTCGGAGGTTCAAAGCCTCCTGAGAGACATCCGCTGGGATTGTCGTCCGCAGTTGGCGTAACGTTCACCTTTTCTTGAGACCTTGCTCATGGCGACCACCGGATTTGGCATCATTGGCTGCGGCATGATTGCGAACTTTCATGCGGAGGCGGTCAAGCACATCAAAGGGGCGAAGATCGTCGCGTGCTTCGACTCGCGCACCGAAGCGGCCGACCGGTTCGCAGCGGCCAATCCGGGAGTCACTTCTTATCACAACCTGGATCAGATGTTGGCTGATCCGGCCGTTCACATCGTCACGATTTGCACGCCGAGCGGCGCGCATCTGGAGCCTGCGGTGAAGGCGGCCAACGCGAAGAAGCATGTGGTGGTCGAGAAGCCGATGGAGATCACTCTCAAGCGTTGCGACGCGATCCTGAATGCCTGCAAGAAGAACGGCGTGATGCTCTGCCCGATTTTCCCGTCACGTTTCAGTGCCGCCAATATCGCGTTGAAAGAAGCGGTCACGGAAGGCCGGTTTGGGAAGCTGACGTTGGGCGACACCTACGTCAAATGGTGGCGAACGCAGGAGTATTACGATCAAGGTGGCTGGCGCGGAACGTGGGCCTTGGATGGTGGCGGGGCTTACATGAACCAAGCCATTCACAATGTGGACTTGCTGCAATGGTTCATGGGTGACGTGGCAGAAGTCTGTGCGGTCACCTCGACACTGGCTCACGAACGGATCGAGGTCGAGGACATCGGTGTCGCCGCGATCAAGTTCAAGAATGGTGCCGTCGGCACGATCGAAGCCACGACCGCCGCGTGGCCCGGCCTGCTCAAGAAGACGGAGATTCACGGCACATCCGGATCGGTCATTGTCGAGCAAGACGACGTGCTGATGTGGCAGTTTGAAAAGCCGAAGGCCAAAGACAAGACGATCGTGGAAAAGTTCACGCGCAAGGTCGGCGGGACGGGAGGCGCCAGCGATCCCAAGGCCATCAGCTATGTCGGCCACATGGAACAGCTCAAGGATTTCGTGAAGGCCATTCAATCCGGCCAGCGACCCAAGATCACCGGTGACGAAGGCCGCAAGGCGGTCGAAATCATTCTCGCCATCTATCAATCGGCATGGACCGGCAAACGAGTCTCACTGCCGCTGGCCAAGGATCCGAAGCGGCCAAGTTGACGGGACTCTGGAACTCCTTCTGTTCAAACCGGCAGGGTCATGAGCATGACGGCGATCATTTTTCGAATTGGTAACGACCTCGATCTGGATGACCTGATCGAGTTGTATGCCGCCACGTCGCTGGGAGTTCGCCGCCCTCTCACCGATCGCGCTGCGATGGCCGACATGCTGCGTCACGCGAACCTGATCGTCACCGCCTGGGAAGGAACGCTGCTGGTCGGCGTCTCTCGCTCTCTGACCGACTTCAGTTTCGTGGCCTATCTGTCGGACCTCGCCGTGCGCGAGTCACACCAGCGACGCGGCCTCGGTCGCGAACTGATCCAGCAGACTCGCCAAGCCCTCGGCCCCCACTGCAAACTCGTCCTGCTCTCCGCTCCACTAGCCGTCGATTACTACCCCAAGCTCGGCTTCGCACAGCATCCCTCCGCTTGGACCCTCGACGCACATGAACCGCCGCTCTGACGCCGACCCGGTGCGTACTCAGTCTCAGGCGTATTAACGAGAAATCCAACGAGCACACGGGAGCGATGTGTCTCAATAATCTGTTGCTGACGCTGCGGGTTTCTTTTGATACCTCGCGCGGGTCCAACTGAGACGTTTGCCTCGTTGAACTGCGTGGGCAACGCCCCGCGAGTGGCTCGAAGAAATCGCCTTTCTCATTTGAAGACAGCCTCGCTCAGGCCAATCATTCGCGCATGGCTGAGCAGCAGATCGCTCGCATAACGTGCCCAGGGCCGCCTTCGATTGAAGGCGCGGACTTTCGCCACGAGGACCGCGGTGGAAAAGTGTGAGTGTGTTCACGGTTTGGTTGCGGGTGGCGATGGCAGATAGCGTTGCTCGACGGAGTCGCTCAGCATGGTCCAGCGTTGGCGTTGATCTGGTAACAGAAGTTCTGCGACTTCGGACTGCATCGCGTGGAACTCGGCGAGAACAGCGGGATGAGTTTGATAACGGATCGACTCCATTGCGGAGAGCCGCCGTCGCACGATCTCCTCCATGCGGCGAGACTGCTGGTCGGTGAGGTGTAATGAGGAACGGAGTCGCGGCAGGATTTGGTCGGGGACGTGTTCGGGGTGCTTCATTATGTAAAGCAGTTGTTCGCGTGTCACGATGCGTGAGACGACGCCTCCGACAATGGCTCCGCTCATGAAGATGACGGCCATCAACAGCCAACGAGGCCACGCTCGGGCGACGGGTGGAGTCATTGCAGCCTGCGGTTCGTGGACCTCGGTCATGGCAACACCGTGAGGAACAGTTGAGCCAACGGGAGTAACGAGTCGTCGGGAGATCCGAGCCAGAGTCCAATGCCTGCGAGACTCGCGGCAACCAGCGACCCCGCGCCGACATAGACCAGCTCACGCTCATCTAGGCGTGTGATGGGCCGTGAACGGAGCGTGGTCATCACAATGTCTGACACGTCCAACAACAACGGTGCCTCGGCAGCGGCCGAGGATGCAAGTCGTTCAAATCGGGTCAGCGAATCAAGACCCCTTCGATTGTCGTTCATGAGTCACCTCGTTCGATCAAAGCTTTCAATTTGTTCCTCGCGCGAAAGGCGCGCAGCTTGGTACCCGTGACGGTCCAGCCCGCGCGGGCAGCCGCTTCGGCCATCGAGCATTCGTCCAAGTACAACAGCGTCAAGATCAACCGGTCGCTCGGAGTAAGCCGACTGAGGAGTGCGAAGACCAGTTCGGCCGCTTCAGCGGCACTCCCGATTGAGGCACCTGTTCCATGCAGACGCTCCCAATCGTCTTCCGAAAATGTGCTGGCCGCACTCGTCTCAGCTCGTCGAGACCAGAACCGGTAACCGACTCGAACGGCGATCTTCCGCACCCAATGCAGCCACGGTGCCGACCCGCGATAACTTTGCAGACTGAGAAATGCCTCCACAAACACGTCGTGAACTAACTCCTCGCAGACCTGCACATCACGACTAAAACGCCGCATCTGTTGTGAGACCTGGTCCTGATAGCGCTGCACTAACCGACGATACGCCTCACCGTCGCCAGCTCGTGTTGCTGCAATGTCGCGTGCATCGGCTGCGGCCGCTTCATGCAAGACGGAATCGGGGACTTCCGCGCGGCGTGCTAACATCAGAATAGTCGTCTCTTTCCAAGTCCACGGTCTTGGAAAACGGGCCAACCCCGCCACGCACCACTGCGTGACAGGATCGGTCAACAAGCGGGAGGTACTAGCGTGAGACATCATCCAACCTATTTCCCGCCCCGTAATTTTCGAGCCGCCTCAAACTCTTCGCGAGTCACTGACCCGTTGCCATCCGCATCGGCGTTCGACAACCTGCGCCAGACGGGTACCGGAACTTCTTCTTCCGTCAGCTCGCAATTGTCGTCGCCATCAAAGGCATTCAACAACGTGTCGAATGACGGTGGGCCACCCCGTCCAACTTCGCCGCCAGGACCAGCTGCCGTGGCCAATCGCGCTGCTCCCAAACCAATTGTCAGTGCCAACAACGTAGTAGACCAAACACCATTCTTCATTGCTCTGCTCCTGTGTCTGATGCCGCTGAATTCGTACCGACGCTCGCAACAGAACGTGCAACACCGCGTCGCGTCACAACGAACTAGTGGCGCGGCAACCCACTTGGGTTTCATCGGAATTCACATTTTCTTGAACGTCCTTCCGAGCGGGCATTCGAGATGAGTTAGCCAGGTGGTTGTGCGGGATTGACGCGGCATTGTGTGAGACGTTGTGACGCCAAGGCTAGGCTCAGTTGCACGCGAATGTTGACGCATCCACTGGATGCCGATACCAGTCGAGCCTAAACTCTCGGCCCGTTGCTGATCAGAACAATCGTCCGCTCAGATCAGCGGCGTGTCAGGCGGATTCAGAGCGATCTGAAGTTGCTCGTTTCCCAGTGCGTCTTCCCTGACCACTCAACACCAACACCTCCATTCAAGGTATGCCTCATGCTCAACCCCGTCGTCCAAGAAGCATTGAACGATCAGATCAACACCGAGTTTTATTCTTCCTATAACTATTTGGCGATGTCCGCTTATTGCGAACAGAACAACTTTCGAGGCTGTGCGAACTGGCTACGGATTCAGAGCGATGAAGAGCACATGCACGCCTTGAAACTTTACACCTTCATGATCGCGCGGAGCGCCAAAGTCGTCTTGCGGGAAATCAAATCGCCACGCACGGAGTACGATTCGATTCCTCATGTTTTTGCGGAAGCCTTGAAGCAGGAACTCGATGTCAGTCGCCGCATCGATTCGCTCTATGAATTGGCGTTCAAGGAAAAGGCGTTCGCAGCACTCGTGGAGCTGCAATGGTTCATCAGCGAACAGGTCGAAGAAGAACGCACCGCCCGCGATATCGTCGCGAAGTTCGAGCTGTTGAAGAACGATCCGTCCGCCCTCATCGACTTGGATCGTGAACTGGGTGCCCGTGCTCCCGTGCCCGGTGGGGCGAGCGGTACTAGCAAGGTATGAACTGAGCGAGTTCTGCGAACCGGCGTGGCTTCCTCTAGCTTGGTAGTCAAATGAATGGAGTCCCGATGACACCGCCCGTTGCCGAGCCTGCGCTCTCAACTCCGCGTCGTCGGTTGAAAAAACGCTGGCTCGTTCTCGCGCTGTTCGTCGCACTACCGTTGATCGCAGGCTGGCTGATCTTTCGCGATCCCCCGCTCGCCGTGATGCATCTCCCCGATGGCCGAACCTTCACCATTCACAAACTGACGTATGGCAAGGAACACCACTATCGGTCAGAGCCAGCATTGACTCAGGTCGAAACGTGGATGAACCAATGGCTCGCGCGAGTGGGCCGGCAGATCGCGGTGAGCTTTTCCGGAGGAGGGGGCTTCGGCAACTCCAGCGAATCGGTTTGTCTGTGGCATTCGTTTGACTGGACCTCGAAGACCCCCGAGACAACGCCGAGCCACCTTGTGCTGACGGACAGCCACGGCTGGCGAACCGCGATCGACATGACGTATCTGCCAACCACGCCTCGGCCAGTCTTCGTGCCGGGGCAGCCGTTCACTCCCGCTTGGCTCACCGGGCCATTGGTTTCTCCCTCGCCCAGACTACAAGTGCAGTTGTTCAACGCGCAAAGAGCGGAGTTGGCATCGACACACATTCCCTACGATGTCCCCCAGAATCTTCGGCAAGTCTGGACAGCACAGTCGCTGCCAGCGACCGAATCCGACGGCAACTTCAGCGTGACACTCAAGGGAGTCCACGCGAGCTGGCCGAAGCGGGAGAACCTCGTGCAAACGACCAATCAGGTGCTCGACATTTGCGACACGCTGGATGTCACCCTCGATTGTGTGGTCTCGGTTGATGGAGCCATCTCTTCCGATTGGAGTGTCATGACGAGTGGCGTGCCCTTCAATGAAATGATCACCGCCGGTGCCGCGATTCAGTCGCCACAGGGATGGTTCTCGCCACTCAGCTTTTGTGCCGTGTCGCCCTATGAGTCCCTTTGGAAAATCTACCTCCCATTCATCTGCCACAATCCAGACAAAGTTCCCGCAACAAACCGTGCCAGTCTAGGTCGCACAAAATTCGACCAGACTCAGCCCATGGAAACGACACCCCACGAAGCGGTCTCGGCGGGGGAAGCCAAGGTGCAGTTCCTCGGAGTGGGTCGAGCCGGCTCATTCAACTATGAGGGAGCGGGTGAAGCCCTTTTTGCGTTTCCGGGCGTGCTTCAGGTGGAATGGGCCAGTCGAAGACAGATGCAGGGAACGTTTCAACTGGCTGAAATGAATCAAGGTGGTGTCTATGGAATAATGGCGTACGCAAGGCCAGCGATACAAGGTCGGCCACCGAGAGAACATCAGCGTCCAATGACCGTTACGGCAAAGTTCACCGCGCCGCGTCCGCATGTGGCGATCTCGGTCGATAAGTCTGGGGATCGGTTTCCGTACCTGATCGTGAAGGATGAGAACGGTCGCCTGTTGGAAGGGGAACTGTTCAACCTGCAGGGACTGCTCGTGTGGCTGGCCAAGGAAGCGTATGACGACGTACACGAGGTGGATGTCACGTTGCTTTTACAGAAGCCGCGTGAGTTCACGTTTGTGGTGCCGCCTCCCGCCGTCCCGCCGCGACCTGCCAAGCCGTCTCGTTGAGCTTCAGCGGGATTGGCGGGGTAAATTGTCCACACCGTGGAATCGGGTGCGTATTTGTCACGCTCATTTCGACCGTAGCAACGACTCTTCTCGTTTCAACGCGTGTCGAGCTGCTCGTCGAGGGCAATTCTCTCTCAGTCGGGATGAGGAAGCCTTGCGTCGTCCCCTCAGTCACGGTCATTCTCGGATCGCCGTGTTGAGTCGTTGTCGCCCCTCTGTCGAGATTCAGAAAACATGTCCTTCAACCCGATGGCGCTCTTTCGACGATCGCGCAGTCCCGCAAGTTCACCAATGGCGCACATGACGTTTGCGCATACGTCCGCCGGGCGGACACTCATGCAAACGGGAGCAATTCTGAAACAGCAGGCGTGGGTCTGGCCGATTATCGCCGTGGTCGTGCTGTCGGCCGTGGGATACAGCGTGAGTACGGCGATCCGCACGACGATGAAGAGCAGCTTTCAATCGCAGCTCCAAACGTTGCTCAGCGTCGAAACCGCGATGCTCGACACGTGGCTGCGGACGCAGATCACCAGCGCCGAGTCTCAAGCGAATAGTCGCCCGGTTCGTGATACGGTCGAGAAGTTGATTGCGGCAACGGAGCCAACGTTGGGAGATGCGGCTCCCCCCGCGACCGCGCTCTCGACGTTGCACGTTCAATTGGGGCGAGACCTCGGCCCCGGCATGTCATCGCAAGACTTCGCCGGATACTTCGTGGCGAATCGTCAAATGAAAGTGCTATCGGCCTCGCACCCCGAACTGATTGGCCGGAACGTTCCCGAGTTTGAAGCTTTTTTGGCGCGCGCATTGGAAGGCACGGCCGCTGTCAGCGTGCCGTTTCCGAGCGTCGTGTTGATGAAGGACGAAACGGGTCGGATGCGAACGGGGATGCCGACGATGTTCGTCGCCGTTCCCGTGCGCGACGACGGTTTTCAAGTCGTGGGCGCGTTGGCACTCCAGATGCGACCCGAGCGCGAGTTCACGCGGATCCTGCAACTGGGCCGGATCGGAGCCTCGGGCGAAACCTATGCCTTCGACAAACAGGGGCTGATGGTGTCGAACAGCCGGTTCGATGAAGACTTGATGCTGCTCGGCTTGCTCCCCGATGTGACCGGTGCGCGATCACTGCTCAACCTGACACTCCGAAATCCCGGCGGCAACATGCTCGCAGGGTTTCGGCCCAAGGTGCGTCGCGCCGAACTGCCGTTGACCAAGATGGCCATCAAGGCGATCGCGGGCGAGTCGGGCGTGGATGTCGATGGCTATGCGGATTATCGCGGCGTCCCCGTCGTCGGGGCTTGGGCCTGGCTCCCCAAGTACGAGCTGGGGATCGTGACCGAAGTCGATTACGCCGAAGCCTTCCGACCGCTCAACATCGTGCAGTGGATGTTCACCGGCATCTATGTGTTGTTGGGGATCAGCTCCGTCTGCTTGTTCGTCTTCGCGATCATCGTGGCGCGGATGCGACGCGAGGCTCAGAAGGCGGCCATCGAACACAAGCAGTTGGGCCAGTACGTTCTCGATCGGAAGCTCGGTTCGGGCGGAATGGGTGTCGTCTACTTGGGACACCACGCCATGCTGCGCCGCCCGACGGCAATCAAGATGCTCAACGTCGATCTCGTGAATGACTCGTCGATCCAGCGATTCGAGCGCGAGGTCCAGATCACCTGTCAGTTGAACCATCCCAACACGATCGCGGTCTTCGACTATGGCCGCACTCCTGAAGGGGTCTTCTATTATGCGATGGAATATCTCGACGGGATCGACTTGCAGGCGCTGGTCGAGCGCTACGGTCCCCAATCGGAAGGACGTGTGATTCGGATTCTCACACAGATGTGTGGCTCGCTGTATGAGGCTCATTCGCAGGGGCTGGTCCATCGCGACATCAAGCCCGCCAACGTCATGCTGAACCGGCGCGGCAGCGAACCTGACCTGGTGAAGGTGCTCGACTTCGGCCTGGTCAAAGCGCTCGATGAGCAGAAGCAATCGGGCCAGACCTCAGCGGGACTCACTGGAACGCCGCTCTATATGTCGCCGGAAGCCATCCAATCGCCGCTGCTCGTGGATGCCCGCAGCGACATCTACGCCGTGGGTGCCGTGGGCTATTTCCTGTTGACCGGACAAACCGTCTTCAACGCCGAGTCGCTCGTCGAACTGTGCCGACAACACATCAATCAAGCCCCCGATGCCCCGTCGTTACGAATTGCGCGCGCCATCTCTCCGGCGTTGGAGAACGCGATCTTGGCGTGTCTCGAAAAGAATCCTGCCAAGCGCCCTCAAACTGCTCGCGACCTTGCCTTGCGGATCGCCAAGACCCCGACCGCTAACGACTGGTCACTCGATGAAGCCGACGCCTGGTGGGGTCGTCACGAACGAGGAGCCGATTCCAAAGTGGTGCCGAACCCGAGCGGTTCCCATCAGCTGTCCCCAACAATCGTCACGACGGGCAGTCCAAATTCCGGTACCTCTGGCAAATCGAACCCGACTCAATTTGCCCAAACAATCATGGGCGGTCAGGAAGAAGCGTGAGTTCGAGACAGAGTTAGTCCGACGGCGCACGTTCTGATTTTCCCGCCCCCTCGCCGCCCGTCTGCGGTGGGAGAGGGGACGAGAAACCGCTAACGTGAGGTGGTGTACCGAACGAGTTCCAATGAGGTGTCTCATGCAGAGCCAAGCGAAGACGGTCGAGCAGTATCTGGCCGAGTTGCCTGAAGTTCGCCGGATCGCCATCTCCGCCGTGCGGAAGGTGATCTTGAAGAGTCTCGACAAGGACTACGAAGAGGGGATGCAGTACGGCATGATCGGCTATTACGTGCCGCATCGTCTCTATCCGGCAGGCTATCACTGCGACCCGAAGCAGCCGCTGCCGTTTGCATGTCTGGCGTCACAGAAGAACTACATGTCGCTCTACATGATGACGGTCTATGGCGAGGGTGCCGAGGAAACGCGGTTCCGCGACGCTTGGGCCAAGACCGGCAAGAAGCTCGACATGGGCAAGTGCTGCATCCGGTTCAAGAAGCTCGAAGACTTGGCCCTCGAAGTGATCGGCGACACGCTGCGGCGCGTCCCCGTGAGGAAGTGGATCGCGTACTACGAATCGGTCGTAAAGACCTCGCGCACCAAGACCGACAAGCCATCGGCCAAGCAGGCGACGAAACAGATCTCGAAGAAAGCCGCCGCAAAAAAAGGGACCAAGAAAAAGACGACGTGATCTTCGGATCGATCACTCTCATGAATCCTCAGACCGCCGATCCTCAATCACAACGTCACGCTGCTCCACTCAGGACACACCGCTCTGGATACCTCACAGTTCTCCTCGTTTCGTCGGCAGCTCATTCGGTGGTACGAGCGACATGCGCGCGATTTGCCTTGGCGGCGAACGACCGATCCGTATCGAGTCTGGATCAGTGAGATCATGCTGCAACAGACGACGGTCGTGGCCGTCGTGCCTTATTTCGAGCGGTTCCTTGCCCGGTTCCCAACCGTGCGCGACTTGGCCGCTGCCGAAGAGAGCGAAGTGCTGCGACTGTGGGAAGGACTCGGCTATTACAGTCGCGCCCGCAACTTGAAGAAAGGGGCCGAGGTCATCGTGCGCGAGTACGACGGACAGTTTCCTGCCGACGTGGAGACGCTCCGAACGCTGCCGGGGATCGGACGCTATACGGCCGGCGCGATCGCCTCATTCGCGTTCGATCTGCGTGCGCCGATCGTCGAAGCCAACACGCTGCGACTCGATTGCCGGTTGCTCGGCTATGACGGCGACCCGAGATCGAAAGCCGGACAAGAGGTGTTGTGGTCGTTCGCGGAGGCCGTGCTGCCGAAGACTCAACCCGGTCGATTCAACCAAGCCCTGATGGAACTCGGAGCCACCATCTGTTCGCCGAAAGCCCCGCGCTGTCAGGACTGTCCGGTGCAGACGCATTGCCGCGCGTTCCAAGAGGGGACACAAGCCCGTATCCCGCGACCGGCCACACGACCCGTCATCACCGAAGTTGTAGAGGTCTCCCTCGCCATCCAACGTGGCGAGCAATACCTGCTGCGACGTTGTCCCGCTGGCGAACGCTGGGCGGGCTTGTGGGACTTCGTGAGATTTCCGCTGGACGAGAAGCTCGTGGCAAAAGCCGCCTCGCGCGCATCGCTCCTGCACGAACAGATCGTCCTCACCGCGCGAGACCGCTCGGGACTGAACATCGCACTCGGCCCGCAACTCGCCGAACTCAAGCACAGCGTCACGCGATATCGCATCACGTTGAAGTGCTTCACCGCCACCGCCGTGACTGGCACGTTGCTGTCGGATGGAGAGTGGCGGTGGGTTTCGCCAATAGACTTCGGCGACTATCCACTCTCCGTCACCGGCCGCAAGTTCGCGAAGCTGCTGGCAGGCGATGGAAATGATCGACTCGTTCATACCGCACGCGGAAGGAAGTGAGACGTTTATACCTCGCGCGGTCACGAATGAGGCCTTGGCGAGCCGCACGCCGTAAGGCTGCGGGTTCTTGATCGCCGCAGGAAACCCGCAGCCTTACGGCATGC
>JAYTXB010001047.1:0-11014 GCA_043743205.1 Schlesneria sp. | reverse complement strand
ACGACGGATTCGACCTCGGGAAGTACTCCGAACTCTATCTCAGAGACCGGGCGTCACACCTGACGCACGACGATTTTGTTGCCGTTGATGGTGATGACTTCGATCGAAGAGTCGGGTGTGATGAACGGACCTTCGCTGACGACATCGAAGACGCGTTCGTTGAGAGTGGCCTTGCCGGACGGACGTAGCATCGTCAGCGCGCGGCCTTGCTGTCCGACTGAGATCGCTTCACCCGCAGCCGAGGTCGTGCTGGTCGCGTCGGGGCGCAGACGCGGTTCCGCTTCGGGACCACCGGGTGGGCCGAGAATCATCGACTCGAACATCGGCACGTGAGGCAGATAGCGGGCGGTTCCGACTCCCATGACTCCCACCATTCCGATCGACAGCATCACCTGACCCGTGAGCCACGTCAGTTCTTCGACATTCGTGGTGAAGTCGAACGACCACGTGTGACCGGCTAGGACCAACGAAGCGACGATCAGCAGAATGCCCGAGACGCCGAAGACCCCAAAACCGGGGATCACGAAAAATTCTATGGCCAGGCAGGAGAGTCCAATCACGAACAGTGTGACCTCCAACCAACCGGCCGTTCCGCCGAGGAACCGTGCCCAGAAGAACAGCGCGAAGCAGAGGACCGAAAGGATGCCGAGGATGCCCGTCATGAACTGGAGTTCGAGGTAAATCAGTGCCACGCCCAACACGATCATCAGCACGACCATCCCCGGCCTGTTCAGTGTGAACACGAGATCATCGACCCACGTTTTCTGAATGACCTTGATCAGGGAACCGGCTGCCAGGCCGATCCGTAGCTTCAATTCATCCAGATCATTGATCGGAGCTTCGGCGAGTTTGAGTTCGTTCGCGCGCGTGCCGTTCACCGTAAACAGCAGTTCGCCGTTGGTCTCGCGCAGTTGCGGACCCATCACCCATTCGCCAGCGGACGCGTGAACTTCCGCCTCGCTCATGTACCAAACTCGCCCGTTGTCGCGGTGCGTCACTTGGAAGACTTTCAGCGAGCGATCGGCCATCGCCTCGCAAATCGCGACGGGGCGATGCTTCTTCTCGGCGAGTTCTTTCAGGGAAGCTCGCAGCGGGCTGAGTATTTTTTCGGGAGCACGTTCAAACGGCTGGCCCGGACGCATCTCAATCGGCCCCGCGTCGCCGATCTTCGCTGTGGGATGCAGATAGATTTCGTCGCAGCCGAGCGAAATAATCGCCGCGCCGCTGATCGCTTCGCGCGGGACATAGGCGATCGTCCGAATCTTGCTCTCTTCCAACCGCGTGATCGCCTGCGCGAGATTGACGCTCGACATGAGCAACCCGCCGGGCGAGTCGATCTCGAAGACAATGGCCTGCGCGCCGTCGGTCACGGCGCGGTCGATCTGCCGCATCAGGAAGCTCTCTTGCAGATGGTCGATGATGCCATCGACCTTGATGAGCCGAACCTTGCGAGTCTCTTTGTCGGCGGATTGTTCGCGCAGGGTCTCACGTTGGAGGCCATAGAACTCCGCCACAGCCGCCCGCGTTTCGGAAGTTTGCACGACGAGGATGTCGAGTTCGCGCGCGGTGCTGCCCTTGAAGGTGCCAAGCTGTCCCGCCTCCTTCACGGGCGTCTGATCGACATCCTCGATCCGGATGTCGGTCTTGCCCAGCGTCTCCAGTTCTTCCTTGGTGACGACGCGCGTTTCCAATTCATCTCGCCCTGCTTGGCTCACGCGCAGCCGGGCGCGCAGCAACTGAACCTGCGGGTCCATCATGCCGCGCACGAGAGCCGCGTTGAGTTTGGGATTGTGCCGCTTCTGCGCGAGGGCCAGCGCGGCCTGTTGCTCATCGGGATCGAGCGGCTTGCCACGACCGATGTCACCAAGTTCTGCGTCGGGGTGCATGACGATCTGTTTGCACGCGAGAGCAATCATCACGTTGGGACCGGTTACTGTTTGCGGGATCCATGCGACCGTCGTCAGATTCGAGACCTGAGCCGACGTAAGGAACTTCGCCAGTCCTTGCACGTGATGAAACTGACTCGTCCCCGGTTCGAGTTGCAACACGAGGAACGCCGGTCGCCCATCTTGAGCCGACTGGTTCTGTAACTTGATCGCCGCATTGGTGACGCGCGCGAACACCGCATCATCCACCGGACTGCTGACCGTGACGAACTGCCCGAGCGGTGTCTTATTTCCTTCGGCAGCATCCTCACCGCGCGAGGACGCCGTCCAATTCAGGAGCATCGAACACAACGCCACCCAGCGGAGTCGGGTCGCAAGGCACTGCCATGCCGTCGGATGACCGTGTGAGGGGAGGGCTGAAACGTTCATCAAGTTCTTCCGTTCCACTGAGTGAAGTATTGTGGCGAACGCAAAGATCAACAGCGCTGGCCATGAGGCGGTCGGATTATAGCCACTCGACCTACCCGAGATGCAGCGTCGAACGGCAGTCTCCCGGACTTGGATCAAGCCGCTCAGGTGCAGATCAATCGCAGAGTCGCATCCTCGCATTGAAGAGGTGCCTGAAGTGTGACGGCAAAACACGGAGGCTTCCGCAATCTCGATCCGGTTGAATTGAAGTGAGGTTCATTGCATCGAGTACTCTTGAAACTGACAATCCGTCGGTTCGTGGCTGATCTGAGGGTGGCCTTGTTCAGAGATAGACTTCGTCAACTCCGGTCGCTTGGCTCGTGTTGAACTCGATACCGAAGAGTCGATTTTTTAGGACTGCACGATGAACGAAAACGGACTCTCACGCCGCGAACTGTTGTGGCATGTCGGCGGCGGACTGGGTGGCGTCGCGCTCGCCTCAATGTTGGGGCGCGAGGAGGTTCTCGGCACGGAGGCCGGGACGAAAACCATTGTCTCCTCGCGCGGGGGCGTGGTGGACGTGATGCACTTCCCGCCCAAGGCGAAGCGCGTCGTGCAGTTCTTCATGGCAGGGGCCGCTTCGCACGTGGACCTGTTCGACTACAAGCCGGAACTCATCAAACGCAACGGGCAGCCGTGGGATCCCGGTGAGAAAGTCGAACTGTTTCAGAACGGGCACGGGGCGACGTTCGCGGCTCCGTGGGAATGGAAGCAATTCGGTCAGTGCGGCAAGCCTCTGTCCGAGATCACCGCACCGCTGGGTGAGGTCGTCGATGAGATCGCCTTCATTCACAATCTGATTGGCAAGACGGGCGTTCACAGCACCTCGACGCTGCTTCAAGCGACCGGCTTCCAAACTCCGGGCTTTCCCGGCATGGGGGCGTGGGTCAGCTATGGCCTTGGCAGTTTGAACGACAATCTGCCGACGTTCGTCGTGCTGCCCGATCATCGCGGCTTTCCGTCCAACGGGCAGAAGAACTGGGATTCGGCGTTCCTCCCCGCGAGTCATCAGGGGACGATCATTCGGCCCGGTGCAGCCAATCCGATTGAAGACTTGTTTCCCGCCACGAAGGGACTCGTCACGCGCGACGGCGATGCGGCGGGACTCGAATTGATGACGAAGCTCAATCGCCGCCATGCCGAGACGCGGCCGGGAGACAGCCGGCTCGACGCCCGCATCAAGTCGTATGAACTCGCCGCACGAATGCAGCTGGCTGCTCCCGAGGCATTGGCAATCGAAGGCGAGCCGAAACACATCCTCGACCTGTATGGACTGGCCACCGGTCGCGAGTTCCCCAAGGAAATCAACGACCTCGAAGAGACCGACATCTTCGGACGGAAGTGCCTGATCGCGCGGCGGCTGCTCGAACGCGGAGTCCGCTTCGTCCAGATCTGGTCAGGCTGCGATAACGGTTTCCCGCGACGGAACTGGGACTCGCACGAAGACATCGCGCGCGATCACGGCCCGCTGTCGCTCGGCATGGCGCGCGGTGCGGCGGCTCTCATCAAAGACCTCAAGCAGCGCGGAATGCTCGACGACACAATCATTCACTGGACGACCGAGTTCGGTCGAATGCCGTGTGCCCAAAGTGGCAAAGGCCGCGACCACAACCCGTTCGTCTTCACGAACTGGCTCGTCGGCGGAGGCATCAAGGGCGGGACCACGCACGGCCCGAGCGACGAATGGGGCTACAAGCCGCTCGATCGCGACAATCCCACGCAGGTCTATGACATCCACGCCACGATGCTGAAGCAGCTCGGGATCGACCACACCAAACTGACCGTCCGTCATAACGGCATCGACCGCCGCCTGACCGATGTCCACGGCCACGTCATCCATGAAATCGTGGCGTGAGGCGCACGAAGTCACTCTCGCCCAGTCAACGTGATTGGCGGCGTGGTGGCGGGGATGCACCGGCCTTGCGGAAGCCCCCGCTGATTGTGATGTCACGCTCTGGGGGCTTCCGCGAAACGAGGAGCGCCTCCCCCCGCCACCCCGCCGATCTCACTCGTGCTTGCTCCACTCAAATCACGAGTCCTCACAACTTCAAGGACCACGAATGCCCACCGTCACCGAACAGCTCTGCTATGCCCTGCGAACCGGCATGCCACTCGATGAACCACTGCATCAGTTCGTACTCGAGACAAACTCGCGTGCCGCAGGGTTGTGGCGGCTGCGTGACAAGCATCTCGAAATGATCGGCTTCGCGTCCGTCGATGACATGCCGCGTGAGACCGATCGCGGTTTTCGCGAAGTGACGGGACGAGTCTCCCTCGCACAAAACCAGTTCGGCATCGTCCGCGCCGTCAACACGAACTCGCCAACACTCGCTCAGCGCGATCCGCGCGACACCGGCCTCACCGGTTCCGCCTCATGGCTTGTGAAGTTTGAATGCCAAACATCACTCGCGATCCCACTGCGCGATCCCGCCACGCAAGCGATCATCGGCGCCATCGCCGTCTCGACAACCGACACCCTGCACGAACAACATCCCGTCTGGACCACCATCATCACGCTCGGCGTAGAAGTCAGCCGTGAGTTCCAGCCTGAGTAGAAAACCGTCTCGGCGTCGGGCGCACCGGCTTGGCGGAAGCCCTCGGAGATGGACGCCACGGATCGGGGGCTACCTCGAAGCGAGGATCGCCCACGGCACCCTGCCGGGATCGGTGTTTCGGCGGATTATGGCGCTAAATGCCACGCATTCCAGAGTTTAAGCGAATTCTCCCTTCCGCCGCGAACTCCAGAAAAACTCTTCCCGGCCCCAAGAACTTTTATCTTGGACCCCGTCCCTGTCTGCCTGGACTTCGGCGCGCCACCACGGGACCCCGTCACGCCGCCGCTGGACCCACGCGCGCCGCGATTGGTCTCGGCGCGCCGCTCTTGGACCCAGGCACACCATTCCTGGACCCCGGCGCGCCACCACGGGACCTCGGGACGCCGCCACTGGACTCGGCGCGCCGTCCTTGGACCCCAGCGCGCCGCCACTGGACCCAGCAGGACCGCCACGGAATCCAGCCGGACCACTTCGGAACCTCGGCGGGCCGTCGCTGACCCCAACACGGCGGGGCGGCAGACCAGACGGCGCGGGCTGACGCCCCAGAACCGGGGGGCTGACGCCCAATGGCCCTTGTTTTAGAAATTAGGGCTCCCCGCCATTCGTGTTGATCATTGTGGCAAACCAGCCGCAGGGCGCTAGCAGCCCGTTGAAAAACGTAGGATGGGCACCTTGCCCGTCCGATTTCCCGCAGAAAAACGACGGCCTAGGAGGCCATCCTACGTTTTTCAACAGGCTGTTAGCCCCGGTTAAGCGAAAACAAACCGGGGCTAGCGCCCTGCGGCTGATGAATGCGTTCCAACACGGATGGCGGAGAGCCACAAATTTTAGGGCGTTGTTGCTGTGCGCTTGGTCTTGGTGGCGGGGAACTCGGGGATTTCCTTGGCTCGGAAGACGTAGTAGGTGTCGTCCGGATTGTGAGTCCAGCGATAGTTGTCTTCGACCTTGGCCTTGAGGCGGTCGTCAGCGACGGACGAAAATAACTCGACACTGTTTCGAGTCACCACCAAGTCGCGGTCGGTGAAGCGTGCGATTCCCGCGTGCCAGGTCCAGTCCTTTGTTTTGGAGTCGGCACGCCGCGCTTCGATCATCAGGACGACTTCGGGATCGGTCCCGGCGGCGGAACTCAGGCAGGCGAACAACGCGCCGTCGAGCACATCGCTGCGAGTCGGCTGGTAGCGCACGAGTGGTCGTGGCGCGAGTCGCATCTCGGTTCGCTCATTCCCACCATGAGTGACCGCTGAAAACTCCCGCGCGAGATTCCGGAGTTGCAGCAGTCGTTGTTGAGCGTTCTCACTGACTGCCGGCGCGTTGACGAGCGGCTTGATCGCAAAGCCCCCTTTCGGCTTCCAATCACGATAGAGGCATTGAGGAGAACGAACGGAGAGGACTCGATCCGACAACGTATGGAACTCGTGAACCACGACGCGCTGATGATTCTCGCGTTGCGAGAAGATCGTCCCAAGTAGCTCCGGCCGCCCCTCGTGCGTCCAGACGTAGACGGCCCCCAGTTGGCTCTTCTCAAACAACAGGTTCTGCCATTTGAAGACGGGTTCCTGCTGGAGTTCGAGCGGCTGCCGTTGTGCCTCATCCAGAAAGATGGCATAGGCGGCCGCCTCCCGCGTGTGGAGTTCCGCCACCGCAGTAATGTCCGGCTCCTCCGCCCGAATGAAGGGGGCCGGAATCAGCAAGCTCAGTGTGAGCAGGGCGACATCAATAGAGAACATCCGCATGGTCGTGTACTCAATTCGAGGTGAGGTATTCGCTTCACTTCGGCAGAATTACAGACGCCATGCCTGAATATCAAGCGAGCAACGAGTGCCGAGTTCCGTAGGGTGCGTCCAGTCTTCGAGACGCACTGCTCGAGGAATATCACAAGGCGATCAAGACGGGCTACCGACCGGCGGCGCGACAAGACATGCAAGCTCATCGCCTGGAGGCAGTCGCGGGATTCACCTGCATGCTGGCCATGCGGTTACTGCAACTGAAGACGGTCGCCACCACTCACCACGACCTTCCCGCAGAACACGTGGTCCCGAAGCTCTGGTTGAAAATGCTCGGTGCCCTGCGCCAACGAAAGCTGAGTACCCTCTGGCGCGGCCTCGACAAACTCATCCTCGCCGTCAGTGGATTCGTCGCAATCAAAAAAAAGTGTGGGTAAGTTGAAGGTCTGACCAGCGGGAACGCCCCGGCTGTTGAGGGCAGACATGGACCTCCACTCGGGGCCATCCACTTCGCCCCTGACCCCGCCACCCGGCCGAGGCGGGATCATTGTTGGCGGGCGAGAAGGGGGGTGTATCGAGTGTGGGGGCGGGATGGCATGGGGGCGGGGGCAATGAAGAGAAGCCCCTCACCCTAACCCTCTTCCCCGAGGGCGAGGGGATGAGGCGGGTCGCTCCGGATTTGCGGAAGCCACCGGAGGTGAGTGCGTGACTTCAGAGGCTGACA
Organism: Schlesneria sp.; assembly: GCA_043743205.1. GTDB lineage: Bacteria > Planctomycetota > Planctomycetia > Planctomycetales > Planctomycetaceae > Schlesneria. Next base: position 3,657 of record JAYTXB010001047.1, on the reverse strand, counting down.
CAGCGAGGTGCGTCTCTGCGACGTGCTCTGTAGGCGTTCCTTCAGCGCATGGTGACGCTGCGATCAACCGCGCTGATTGGCTGCGAGGAGGAACGGATCGGTACCAAGGGTACCCACGAGTTCAGTGAGGTATTCCGAGCGGCGGACTTTCGCGAGCTGACTGGCGACGAATTGTTGACGGTGCCGAATTGTTTCCACGAGTACGGAGTCCGTGTCTTCTCTGTCTTTCACATAGGCTGCGAGGGTCGCTTCGTGGCGGTGCCAGAGGGCGAGGTCTTGTTGTTGCTTGGCGATGAGGCGGGCGCGATACCAGTCACTCTTGAGCAGGGCCGCTCGTGTGAACATCGCCCTCACAGAGGGATCGCGTTCGGTTTTTCCCTGCCACGTGCCGTGAGCCATGATCGTCAGTAGAGCTTGCAGCGGCGGGCAGGCTTGCTCAATCGAACCGTCTTCAAAGTATTGCCCGGCAACACGCTGTTGAGCTTCGGCGATGTACTTCACACCATCGGCGAATGAGTCGCGGTCCTGAAACTCAGGTTGCAGGATACCCTTGTCAAAAACCTTGTCCGGGTTGTCAAAGATGCGTCCGAAGAAACGTCGGACGAAGCGATCGGTGATGCGGTAGCCGAGCCTGCTCGCCGGAATCAGTTCACCGCCGTGGGTGAAGTCCATGAGCGGCTCAAGCAGCCGCTCGCGAATGAGGAACTCGGGCTCGCGTTCGTCGGGCGACATGCGGCTCCAGACCTCGGGAACCAGCAAACTGATGTCGTGATCGAAGCGGGCGTTCGGGCCGACATAGCCTGCCGCCGAGGAAAACCCGTGCAGGCCGGTCAGGATCATTGAGACGAGGGCCGCGTTCAGATCGGCTGCGGTACAGAGCGCGTTGAACGGCCCCTTCGTCAGCGCCCCTTCGCTCCCCGCGCCGGTCGTCGAGGGACTCTTGCCCGTCAGCGAGCAAATATAGTCCATGAACAGTTCGGGAAGTTCCTGATAATGAATGGGACTATAAATCGCGAGGCTGCGAATTCCCTTAGATGGCTCGGGCGGATTGTTACGACGTCCCGAAATAATCGCGTTGACCGGCAGATGCACGGGTTGATCAGCAGGAATCTTGCGCCACAAACGAGTTCCCATTTCCGCCACGTAGCGATCGATCGGCTTCACGAGGTCGGGGCGGTCTTGCAGATAGCGCGGGTTCTTGGACGGAACACCGCCGACGCGCCGGGGGTTGTCCGAGCAAACGATGTAATGCACATCGCCATTCCGCACGGATCGCAGCAGTTTTTTCATGGGCGGCGTGAAGGCATCGAAATCGACCACCTTCGTCATCATCTCGTCCACGTCCTTGCACGTCAGTGGCTCGAAGTTCGAGATGAAATTCACATCCCGCCGCGCGAGGTCCGCTTCCGCCTGCTTGTCGAAGCCACGATGTATGGCATCGTCAGGCCGTTGAAAGAGTCGGTATTCACAGTTGTTGACGAACTTGAAGCTGTCACGCACACTCAGCGAATGCGGAACCGTTGTCTCGGCTGCCGATTCCGTGGGCCGGGCGTCTGGATTTCCAGTCGTAGCATCGGCCTTCCAGTCGTCGTCGGGCTTGCTCGATGACGCCATGTAACTGAGGCACCGGCCCGGTACGACGACACTTGCACTGATGTCGTCTTCGGTCTGGACCTTGGACGCCGCCGCAAAGTCTTGCCGGACCTTGAACGTTCGCCAGCCATGTTCGCCCGTCAGACCGACTCGCAGGTACGTCCCGACGATGCGCCGGTCGTCGAGCTTCAATTCGTGACCGGGGCTGCCGTTTACGAAGTCCACGCTAAAGTGACGCCGCCAGTCATCATTCCACTCGGGGTCGTAGAAACGCTTAATGGCGAAGACGATCGCATAGATGTGCGGCGGAATGTCCTTCAGCCACGAGTTATAGTCGTCCGTATATTCGTCGGACGAAGTCAGAAGCTTAATGACACTTCCCAGCGACCGCAAAGGGCTGAGAATCGGGCGACTGGGGTAAGTGCCGTAGTTCTGCTGAGCCTGCAGTTCCGGGGTCCAACGATTCGAGACATCCTGCTCGAAAATAGCCTCAGCCTGATCTAAATCCTTCTCGATTTCGGAGACGAAAACGGAGCCGTACTGCATATAGTCGACGAGCGACTTACTGATCTCGCTCTTGCCGCCGCCGCTGACGGTGCAGGGTTTGTGGCAGTAGACCCCTTCCGCCGCAGTCCCGATCAGTCGCCAGGACGGCGCCGACGGATGCTTCTCCATGCGAAGTTTATAACCCGATGGAGCCATGTAAATCCGGTCGGGCAGCAACGGAATACTGAATGAGTTCTCGCCGCGCTGCCACGAGATCGTCTGCGCTCGCAAGTGAGCTTTGGCGTCTTCGGGGATATAGATCAAGTTCGAGTAAATACGATCAATCGCATAGCCGTCTGACTTTACGTGAATCGCATCGCCGTAATCTCGTACCACATCCTCAAAGGTTCGGCCGTTGTAGCGACGACTGTTGACTTGAAGCTCTTCGCCGAGGCTCCAGCTTTGAAAAACGAGTGCCCCGCCGGAATGCTCCTCTTCGACGCCCCCCATGAGGTTTGCCGCGTAGCTGATCTGCGTCTTGACCTCTTTTTTGCAGTAGCCGAAGTAGTTGTCGGCGATGATCGTGACGATGACTCCCGCTTCGTCGCGGCAGGTGATTTTGAATGCCTCGCCGTCGTTGTAGAGTTCGTGTTCATGCTCCCAGCACATGCGATCTCGCTGCTGGCGTTCGGTCGCTGTGCTGATGTGAGGCAGGCCGACCTCACGCTTCGTCAGTTGGGTCAGGTGTGGCGCGAGGATCACGCAGCCGGTGTGACCCGACCAGTGTTCGACATCCAGTGCGGCGTCATTGATCGGCACGAACGGATCGCCCGCGTTGCCGAAGATCGACTCGACGAAGTCGAGGTTGCTGATGAGCGACCCCGGTGCGAAAAAGCGGACCTCCATCGTCTGCCGGTTGCAGTAACCCGGTACTTCCGGACAGACGACTGGTCGCAACAGCAACGAGGCCCAGTAATGCGCCTGCTCGTTCTGATTGGCCGTGAACGGCAGCTTCAACAGGTCGCGCGGCGGATTCATCGCGTGCTTGAAGAGTTCGACGTAGACCGCTTTCGGGACGGCTCGCTTATCCGCTGCGATGGGCAACCCCCCTTCCGCGACATGAAACGTGCCGACGGTCGTGCGTCGGTCGGATCTCGGGTTGTGAAGCACACCGTTTCGCAAGCGGTACGAGTGGAGCAACTCACTTTCAAACTCATCGCCATCAGCGGGCAGCGACATTTCTCGCGCCAAGCCATGTCGGTCAAGCACGAGCGCCCGCCCGGGAACCCGGAGTGGTTCTGTCGATTCGGATACTGCCAGCACATCGGCACAGTGTCGGTTGAGAAACGCCTCAATCCGGGCATCGACCGGACACCGGTGGTTGTAAAGCAGTCGAGTCTTCTCGCGGAAGTTGATCATCAACCCGGCTGCGAGCTGCACCAACTCGGTCCCTCCCGCCGAATGCGCGATCGGCAGCCCGTTGGCCGCCAGCTTGAGGTTGATATACCCCAACAATTCCTTGCGCTCCCTCAGTCTCCGAGTGACCGCCTCTCGCGATTCCGAATCAACACCACTCTC
>JAYTXB010001046.1:0-7781 GCA_043743205.1 Schlesneria sp. | reverse complement strand
GCACTTCTGCACGGCAGCCACATCGTCGGGAGAAAGATTGTCGGTCGTCATGGTTGGTCTCGAAAGGTTGATGGTCGAAGGTTGAGTGTTGATGGTCTTTATCTTGTCTCCTCGCCCCCGTCTTCGGGGGAGAGGGTTAGGGTGAGGGGGCTTCTTCAAGTAGGGTGCGCAAAATCTTCGGAACGCACCATTGGTTCAGTCTGTTCGGTCAAAGTCTGTGGCGCGCTCCTTAAATGGACGCTTGGCGAAACAATTCCGACAACCGTGGCACAATTTGGACTAGTCCATTGGCCAGAATCTCGTCAGCCTGATCACTCACATCGTGGTAGACGAGAAATACAGGCGGATCATCACCCTGATCTGTCGGAATAAAGTACGGGTCGCCATTTCCGATCGGATCGCTTCCCACATTGATGAATCCGCGATCCAAGATCGCTAGGCCTGGGTAGCATTCAATGGATTCGCTGCGAATTCCATTGACATCGTTCCACGAGATTCTGACATCAAGATCCTCCGTGCGCCAGTCGATTTCCAATCCGCACAAAGGCACGGTCGTCAGCAGGGATTGATACCACTCAGGTATTCGACCGCCCATTTCAAGGTTCAGGGCATTGAGGCTACTGGCGTCAGCAGTGCGCCCGTGAAGTCCCGATGCGCCCGCGCGCCCGACGAACTTCCGAGCTTCTTCTTCGACTTCAAGATTCATGGCTATTCTCATGGAATATAACGGTCAGATTGTTCACGAGGGCGTGTTGCATATGCGACTCAATCCACGCTCTCAAAGTATTTCCGCAACTTCTCTTCATAGGCGCGCGGCGGCTTTTGACCGGCTCCGGCGCGGATCGACTTGCGGAGTTCGGAGGGCAGCTTGGCGAACCACGGTTCGTCTTTGAGCTGCCTCGCCAGTACTCCCTCTTCCGGTTCGCGGCCCTTCGTCGTTCGGTTGTCGGCGACATCGGTCCCTTCCGGCTGCTTCTCGATCTTGCCGTCTTTCACCTTTTGGTTGGTGGTCGGTCCGCCGTCCTTCTTCGCCAGTTTGGATGAGTTCGACGGCTGACCCGGTTGTGGTTGACCCTCCTGACTCTCGGACGGTTGCGGCTGACTTGGCTGGCCCGGTTGCGCGGGCTGGCCGTTCGGAGTCTGTTGAGCCAGCGGCAACTGAGCCTGACTGAGCGCCTGCTGCATCGCCTGTTGAGCCTTCTCACCGGCGATCGCCTGCGCGGTCACTTTCGGCGATTGCGGGACGAAGCCCGTGCCGAGCTGCCCCGGATTCGCGGCGGGCTTGCCTTGTCCGGGCTGTCCCGGTTGAGGCTGACCTTCGCCCGGTTGGCCGTCGGCTGGCATCGGCTCACTGGTTCGATCGGGCTGACCATCAGCGGGCAGCGGTTGTCCTTCGGCCGCTCCTTCGGGAAGAGGCTCACCCGCCGCCAACGCTTCCGCCAGCATCTGAGCCGCCGCTTCGACCGCTGGGAGATTCGAGGCCAAGTCCAACGCTTCACGCAACGGTTGGTTGGCCACTTCGGTTTGACCCGACAGTTCGACCGCACCCTGTCCCGTCGCTTGTTGTGCATCTGCGAAAGCGTTCTGAGCCTCGTTCAACTTCTGTGCGGCCGACTGTTCGGCAGCGGACGGCATGTCGCCCGCTTCGCCTGCCAACTGTTCGAGCTTCGCGCCCTGATCGGCGATCATCTCGGCAGCGGCTTGCTGATCGGTGGCGAGGTTCGCGATCGACTCGGCGATCGCCTGGTCTCGCATCACTTCTTGTTCCTTTGCGGCGAGATCGGCGGCGGCTCGTTCGAGTGCCATCTCGGCCGTGTTCGCGGCGGCTTCGAGTTGCTGTGGCGAGTTGCCCGCCTCGGCTCCCATCTCGGCCGCGTCGGACGCCGCGTCAATCGCTTCGGCTGCGGCGGGGTCCGCCTTCGCAACTTGATCCGCCAGCGCGTCGGTTTGCTTGGCTTGCTCGGCCAATGCCTTCGCCTGCTCGGTCGCCGCGTTCTTGATCGCTTCATCCAGCTTCTTGCCCGCGTCCTTCAGTGCTTCGGCCGCTTTGGCTTGAGCCGCCGGTGCCGCCTCTGGATTGTTGGCCAATGCCTGCTCAGCCGCTTCCGTTGCGTTGGCCGCTGGCTCCAATGCTTGGCCCGCTTCGGGAGTCACTTCTGCCGCCAGCGCTTGAGCCGCCTCCGCCGCATCAGCAGCCTTGGCCTGAGCCTTCGCATCGGGCTTCGCAGTCGGAGCCGCTTCCATCGCGGCGTTCGCTTCCGCCTGAGCCAACACCGCCGCCTTGTCGAGTGCCGCTTCAGCCGCATCGCGCGCCGCTTCCGCCGCCGCATCGTTGCCATCGAGCTGTTGCTTGGCTGCTTCCGCCGCAGCTTGTTGAGCCTGTTCCAATGCCTTCGCCAATGCGTCGGGTTTCCCTTCGGCCTTGGCCTTCGCCGCTTCTGGCCGCTTGGCCGCAGTCTCCGCCGCCGCCTGAGCCTTCTCGGCGACCTCCTCTTGTTTGGTCGCGGCCTTCAACTCAGAGCCTTCTCCCGATTCGGCCGCTTCTGCTGCGGCATCGGCTGCATTCTGAGCCTCCTTCGCGTCGGCGATTTGTTCCGCCAGTTCCAACGCTTGCGCCGCTTCGGGCTTTCCTTCGGCCTTGGCCTGTTCCTGCATCGCCTCTTGCAGCTTGTCCTTGGCCGCTTCGAGCTTCGCCGTCTTCTCGTTGTCGGGGATCGCGTCGATCGCCTTCTCAACCGCTTCACGCGCTTCGGTCAGTTGCTTCGCTTGAGCCTCACTCGCCTTGGCGAGTTCCTTCGCCGTCGCCGCGATCTCTTTGCGAATCTCCTTCGCCGCTTCAGCCAACTTCTGAGCCGATTCTTTCGCATCCTTGGCCGCGTCTTTCGCAGCCGCCTCGGGATCGGTGGCCTTCTGGTCGGCGACCGCCTGTAAATCTTGAGCAGACTCCATCGCCTCGGCCGCTCCCTCGGTCGCATCCTTCGCCGCTTCAGGCGATGTCTGCGCGAGTGCCTCGGCGATCTTGTCCGCGATCTCCTTCACGTCAGCCTGACGTTCGGCCAATTCCTTCGCGTCTTTCGCCACTTCGGCTTTCTGTTCGGGAGTGGCATCCTTCTGAGCAGCAGCCACCGCCAGTTCCATCGCTTCGGCCGCGATGGCCTTCTCTTCCGCAGCCGCTCGTTCGAGGACTTCGGCGGCCCGCGCGAGTTCACCGATCTTCACAGCGGCTTCTTGTCTCTTTGTGTCGGCAATCGCGGCATCGACCGTATCCATCGCTCGTTCGAGCGCATCGTCCGCCTTGTCGAGTGCCTTCTCTTCGAGCGCCGTCGCCTTCTCGGGCTTCGCCTGAGCGAGATTCTTCTCGGCCTCCTTCGCAGCGGCAGTCGCTTCCGCCAGAGCCTGCTCGACGGCGGGAGGCAGTTCATGCTTGTCAGCCGCAGCCTGAACCGCGTCCGCCACAGCCTTCTCTTCCGGCGCGGCGGCTTGAGCGTTTTCTTGAGCCTTCGCTTCGGCCGCGTCCTGTTTCTTCTGAGCCTCCGCCAGCGCCTGCTTCGTCTCTTGCAGTGCCTTCACCGCTTGAGACAGCTCCGTCGCCGACTTCGCCTGCGAATCGGACTTCGCCTGATCCTTCAACGCCTTCTCCAACGCGGCGAGATTGCCAAGCACCTTGCTCTGATCAGCCAGCGCCGCTTCCGCCTTGTTGTCGAGCAGATCGGCCGCCGCATCGAGAGCCGCCGTCTCCGCAGCCTGAATCAACGCCTCGGCCTTCGTGTTCTCCTTGATGACTTCTTGAAGAGCGGCAATCTCCTGTTGGAGCTTCGCTTGCTGTTCGACCAGTTCCTGCGACGGCTTCTGATTCTGCTCCAGCTTCTTGGTCTCTTCCTTCAGCGCCTTTTGCTTCTCTGCGAGGGCGCGGACCTTGTCGATCGTCTGCATCTTCTCGGAGTTGAGCGCCCCTTGAGTCCGCTCGATCACCTTCAGCAGGTCTTTCAAACCCTTGATGACTTTGTCCTGATGCTCGACCGCCAGGTCGTACTTCACCGATTGGAGCGTGCTGCCCGCGCCATCCAGATGCTTGCCGACATCGGCCGCCTTGAGGATTCGCAACCCATCCGCCGCCGTCGCCGCCAGCAGGCCGCTCCACGACTTCATGTCCACCAGCGTATCGACCAGATGCAGGAACAGTTCCTTCACGTCGCGCTGGTCTTCGATCGCCTTGAGCGTCAGCGCCTCCTGCCGCGTCTTCGGTTCGGCGGGCAACGATTTCGTGGCGACCTGAACCGTGGTCTGAATGCGAATCAGTCTTCGCACCTGTTCTGCAAGCTCCGCAATTTTGAGCCGCTTCATCAGGTTCTGCCGCTCGATGGCAAGCTGCCGCACGACGGTTCGGATCTGCTGACGAGCCTCGACAAACGCGGCCTCCCGCTTGTCCTGCGGCATCCGCTGCGCCTCGGCCAGCAGATCGACGACCTTCGACATTTCATTGTCGATGAGATGGTTGAGGCTCCCGCGCATCAGCTTGATGTCGCGATAGATTTCCTCGCCCGACAGCCCGTTCTCGTCGAGCTGCCGAAGCTGCACGTCGAGCACTCCACCAAGCAGGTCGCGCGTCATCGTCCGCGCCCGCTGCTGGTCCTCCTGCTTCCGCTGAAGAGCCTCGGGTTCCAGCACCTGAGCCATCACCGGCCCGGTCGCCAAACACATCCAGCCGACCAGCACAACAACTCGCCCAAAGGTCGCGGTCATGATCGTTCTCCTTGAGAAGCGGTTAGCTGTTAGCAATTAGCTCTTAGCCAGAACCGCTACCAAACTTCCAACAGATAAACCTGCTTTTTGTCTTCAGCTAAAAGCTAATCGCTAACAGCTAAAAGCTCTTTCACTTCTTCTCACCACCGATCCCCAGCTCGCGCCGCAGGATTTCGTCCAACTGTTTCGCCGTTTTCTTATCTTCGTCGCCCGTCTGGGCGAGGATGCCGTTGAGGTCGGTCACGCTGAACGTGATCGGTTCGCCGAGTCCCTTCTGACCGGTCAGGTCGCCGCGCCAATCGGTCACCTCCAGCGTTACCTTCACTTCGTCCCCCTTCTGCAATTCGTAGGGTGACAGCGGGACAGAGACCTGTCCGCGCAGAATCGTTTGCGGTTGGTCCGCCGCCGCAATCGTCTTCGACACGACGGCATGCTGCGATGTCCGACCGTCTTCGCGCGAAATGTGGATGACGGCGACAATCTTCGCCACGCCAAAGTCGTCTCCGGCGGCATAGTCGAGCTTCGGCAGGGCCGTCGGCAGCACGAACCGCGTCACGGCCGTGGCAACCACCCGCGGCAGACGATCCGGCTTGAGGCGAATCTGACCCGCAATCGGCGTCTCCAAAGTGAGGCCATCCTCGTCGATCACCTGCACCTCGTACTTAATCGCCTCGCGAATCGAATCGAACAACGTACCGGGAGGGAGTGTCCAACTGTAGCCCGCACTCTCCGAGTGCGGAGCCGTTCGTTCACCGGGCCGCGCACTCGGAGAGTGCGGGCTACCTTGCCGAACCAACTCAATCGGCTGCTCACCAATCGTGAGCGTCGCCGACTTGAGCGGCTTGTTCGAGCAGACCAACTTTAACCTGGCGACCGAGCCTTCGATGACCGCCAACTGGCGCGAGCCGCCGTCGGATTCGCCCGGCTTCATCGCCGACGCCGCGTACTTCGGCGGCTCGATCTCCCACGCGAGGTCCACCAGCGGCAGCGGCACGATCACGACTTCGGCCTGATCCGACACGGCGTCACCAAAATGGAACCGCATCCGGAACGAATCGGCGACGTGCGCGATCTCCCCCGCAAACGTCGCGGCGTCCGGCGCGGTCGCGTTCAAATCCACTCGGTTCACGGCATCGGTGTTGACTCCCGACAACTGCACGAAGCCCGCGCGAGGCACCTCACCGCCGCACGTCACCGCGACTTCGATCTTCTGACCGTAGGGGACTCGGACTTGAGCAACCTCGCCCGTGTGAAAGACTGGGACCGGCTGACCGTTCACGGTGATCGACTGAATCTGAGTCTTCGTCGGATAGTGAGCCGATCCCAGTAGGAACCGGTTCCAAAACGCGGTGGCATGTCCGGGGAAGGCCAGCGCCGCACCGAGGACCACGACCAGCGTGACGCCCAACACCGTCGCGCGTTGCGGCAGCGGCCGATACGAAAAACCTTCAAACACGTTGAGCGACGGGCTGAACTCGGCGACGTAATCGACGACCGCCTGTTGCAGCCGCGCCGAACCCCAGGTCGGTGCGTGAGGCCCCTCAAACTGAATCGCCGCGACCAGATCGCTGTCGATCTTGTGATGCTGTTCGACAATCAACGCGACATCCTGCTCCGACTCGCGCACCTTCACGAGCGGCCACGCAAACCGTTTGACCGCCCAGATTCCGCCCGCGATCCACGCCAGCAACGACACGGCGCGCAGGCCCACCGGAAGTCCGAATGACCAGTCGCACAGAAACGCCGCGACGAGCAGCCACAGCACCACGGCGAGCGGTGCGCAGAAGGCGCTCCCCCACCGCACAGCGGCCCGCTTCTGCCGCAGGCTACCCAGTTGAGATCGAAGTGTGGCGAGTTTGGTTTGCATCAACAGCTCTAAAGAATTCGGAGGCTTGGTGACTGTTCAATTCAAAATGTTGTGGCCGATGTGGCGAGTTGTTCGAGTGCCGATTCGGTCAGATTCGGCTCCGCCACCATCTGCGCGGCATTCTTTTTTTGACGCTCCAGGTAGTGCCGGACCAGTCGCACCGGATCATGACCGACCGACTCCGAAATGCGACGGCGCGCCTCACGAACAGGATCGACGACGGGATCGAAAACCGGATCGGACTTCATGGCGAGACTCCTTCGGCGAGCAGTTCAAGTGGTGTGATCAGTGCGGGAACAAACAACCCCAGTAACTCATTGATTTTGTGAATGTGAACAAACTTGTTGGCATTGGCGATGTGGCGGCAGTTCCACGTCACCAGGAAATCACACCGATGATACGAAGCCAGTGCCAAATGGAGCGCATCGCCATTCGGGTTGGCCGGCATCACTCGATGATCGATATACGCGGCAACGATGTCTGCGATTTGCTCATTGAACGAAATTTGTGGAATGCTCCGCATCATCTCCAACGCGTCCGATTGATGCGGGTAGTCGCCCGCTTCCAATTCTTCAATGACGGCATCGCTTGTTACCGCTTCAATCTCATCACGTTTCGTATCCCACCATCGCCTCGTCCAATTCCGACGCGCAACGGTCTCCGCGTCCTGCCGTGTTTCGTGGTAGGCACTGGCGATTGTCGTTTCGAGATACACGCGAGGTTTCATCATTCGCCTACTACAAGACTCAACGCACCCTACATTTTGCTCACACCTTCAAGCCAGGTTCACCAGTTTCCTTACGAACCACTCCACCATCAGCAATCCGATCACCGCCCCGAACGTCAGCCAGGTACTCCAGAGCGGAAAAATCTCCACGCTGGTTTCCCTCAGTCGCGGCGGGGCGAATTCGTCGGGGAAGCGGTCCACGTCGAGCAGTTCATACGCCTTGCCACCCGTTTCGGCGGCGATGTTCTTTTGCAGCGAGACGTTTCGGACCGGGTTGCGGCGTTCGACTGAAACGTTGGCCACGTCGAAGTTGATCTCGGCGACTTCGTTCGCGATCGGGTCGGCGACTCGCAGGCGGTACTCGCCACCGCTGAAGACTGGCACGCGGGTCTCGAACACGCCGGGCCTCAGTTGCGGGACGCTGAAGATTTGCGAACGACTGCC
>JAYTXB010001045.1:0-1616 GCA_043743205.1 Schlesneria sp. | reverse complement strand
TCTTGTTTCGCGACGGGTTGCCTGCTGCTTGTCAGCCCGGTGCTGGCGACTGCCGCATTGCCTCGCGATTGCGCTGCGCTGCTGAACAAGCCCGTGATGGCGACGCTGAGCGATGGGCGTACGCCGCGCGGCGTACTCTCACCGAAGTCGGGCGACGACGGACTTGTCTTACGCACCGAAGTGCCGGGGATCGCGATTGAAAGTCGGTTCGCGTGGGAGATCGTGCAAGCTATCGAGGCACTCCCGTTTGCCGAAGCGAAGCCGATGCCGCGCCCAGCCGATCCTGTTCCTGACGATGAAGACGCTGCCTCTGCTTCGCCCGTCGAGCAAGTCCCTGACAATGCCGTCCCACCCGCACCGACACTGCCCGAAGCGCGACGGCCAATCACAAACTCACCCCTCGCAAACTCGGGGCTGCTCCCGATTGAAGCAAATGAGTTCGGTCCCTTCGGATTTGGTCCGACTGAAGTACCGCTGGACGTGGTGCTGCTCGATCACCGTCGCGCAGTGAAGTCGCTTACGATCAAGGCGACTGTCGCCAATTGGGATCAAGATGCAGAGGTCGATGGGCTGTTGCTGCACGTGCAACCACTGGATGGCTTCGGGGTTGTCGTGCCCGTGGAGGGGAACCTTGACGTGCAACTGGCGACGGAAACGATGCTCGTGACGGGAGGCCGTTCGATCCGTCGTGACGACAGCTTCCGCATCACCGAACGGTGGTCGGTGCCGATTCACGTGAACCAATTCGACGCCACGGGGACGGTCGTCAAGTTGCCGTTCCGCCGCTTTCATCCCGAGCGCCATTTCGACATTGCGTCGGATGCACTCGCCCTCGCAAGACTCCGGCTACCGACTGCTGGAGCGTTCGATGCCTCTGACCCGTTCGTCCAGCTGCGCCCTGCCAGTCGCTTCCGCGACGACCTGCAACTTCAGCAAGGTCGCCGCCTCTACCCCGGAGAAGGAACACTGCGCTGGTGACGACGGCACACGGCATCTTGACGTGACTTCTCAGCTCCACCGCCTTGCTTAGGGCTCGCGCAGAAATAACTGGCGTAGCTGAAGTCGCAAGACTTCAGTCCGAACTCTCGCGAGTTCGGCTACGTCCGCCAGTTATTTCTGCGCCAATCCTTAGGACCGGCGCATCAACAACTGGCGGTATCAATCTGATGATCGAGGTGAGCCGGGTGCCGTGAGGCCCCGGATTCTTGATCGAAAAGTCCGGGGCCTCACGGCATCCGGCTCACCCAAGCCCTACCAGTTATTGATGCGCCGATCCTTGGTTCGCTTCGATGCGCAGCAACTTTGCCTTCGGCTCCATCCACAAGCGGCCTTTCGTCGCGCGAAGCTCGGCCACGAGTTCCACGTCGCGCAGAGTCTCCACGACTTCAAAGTCGTAGCCGACGGTCTGCCAATCACTGTCGCCTGTCAATGAGTTTTCTCGCTTGCCGCCCGAAATGCGTATGCCCGCACCCGTTCCTTGATCGTCGGTTCGCGGCTCGACTGCTTGCGTCTTGAGACGGACTTCAATCCGATAGCGGCCCGGCGCGAGCAAGACGCGACGCCGCCAAGAGGCGACGCAATCGCCCGACTCACCGACTTGGATCGAGTACTGCTTG
>JAYTXB010001044.1:0-1564 GCA_043743205.1 Schlesneria sp. | reverse complement strand
AAGGTTCACGTCATGTTGACCGATCTGAAGTCTCTCGATTTTGCTTCGCGCCGCAGTTTCTTGGAGTACGCCGCCAAGTCGATGCTGGGTGTGACTATCGTGCCTGGGCTGATGAACCTGCGTGGCGCGATCGCCTTCGCTGCGGAGGACGCGGCCAAACCGAAGGACAAGTCGGCGAAGAAGCCTGCTGTGGCCAGTGGCTCGCGCACGGCCTCCGCCAAGCATGTGATCTTCCTCTACATGAACGGCGCGATGACGCATCTCGACACGTTCGACTTGAAGCCGGGGCGAGAGACTCAGGGTGAGACCAAAGGAATCAACACGAACGTCAACGGGATGATGTTCGGTGAGCGGTTGCCGGAGCTGGCGAAACTCGCCAATCACCTTGCCGTCATTCGCTCGATGCACACCGAAACGGGCGATCACGAGGGTGGCCGCTATCTGCTCCGGACGAGCTACAAAGAGATCGCTTCGATCCGTCATCCGGGGCTGGGAGCGTGGGCACTCAAGGTGCTCGGTCGTCAGAACAAGGCGCTGCCGGACAACGTGTTGGTCGGTGGCGAAGCGCGTCACCCCGGTGCGGGGTTTCTCGAACCGGCGTTCACACCTGTCCCTGTCGGTGATCCGAATGCCGGTCTGCAAAACACGACGACGCCGAAGTACGTCACCGGCGAGTCGTTCGAGAAGCGGATGCAGCTCATCGACAAGTTCGACTCGGGCTTCCGCAAGAAGTTTCCGCAGAAGCAGGTCGAAGCCTATGGCGAGTTCTATCGCCAAGCCGACCAACTCATGCACAGCGATGAACTGAAAGCCTTTGACCTCGGTCAGGAGAAGGCTGAGGTCCGCGACAAGTACGGTCGCGATCAGTTCGGGCAAGGCTGTCTGCTCGCGCGTCGCCTCGTCGAACATGATGTGCGCTATGTGGAAGTGAGTCTCGGCAGTTGGGACATGCACACGAACATCTACGATCAGAACGGCCTGCCGAATCGCGCGGCGACGCTCGACCGAGCGGCTTCCGTGTTGATCGCCGATCTCGCCGCGAAGGGTCTGCTCTCGAAGACGCTGGTGGTTTTGGGGACCGAGTTTGGACGGACTCCCAAGATCAATCAGAATGCAGGGCGCGACCATCATCCGGGAGCCTACTCGGGCTTCATGGCGGGTGGCGGGATCAAAGGTGGCCGGTTCTATGGCACGTCTGACAAGGACGGTCACAGTGTGGATCAAGACGGGGTCACCCCGGCCGACTTCAACGCGACGATTGGTCACGCTCTCGGCCTGCCGCTGGAACAAGAATTCTTTTCACCCTCGGGGCGACCATTCAAGGTCGCTCACGACGGCAAGGTGTTGTCGAAGCTGTTCGGCTGAGGGTGAATCGGCTCGCGGGATCGGCTTCCAGCCGGTCAGGTTTTCTCCGAGAAATCACCGGCTGGAAGCCGATACCACGGCCTTTTTCAACAGGCTGCTAGTTCGACTGTCTGGCTTCTACTGACACAGCGTAACTTTTGTGATAACTGCTGGTTGAGTGATTTGCGATGGAACGCGATCTCTGAGCGGGAGCAGAAGC
>JAYTXB010001043.1:0-5318 GCA_043743205.1 Schlesneria sp. | reverse complement strand
GTTCGCTGAGGACACGTTCGCCTCGTGATCGTTCTGACCAAACGAAATCCCTTCGTCGTCGAACGCCTGCTGCATCGGCTCCGCCGTCAGAGCGTCGGCAAACAGGAGTCCCTCGCCCTGCAACAATCCGCCGTGGCGGACCGCACCAAGTCAAACGATCTCTCCGCTTCACCGCCGGTTGGTGTCAAAGACAGGAGCCCCTCTTTGGCCCAGCCCCCCCTCGCGCGTGCGTCCCACTGCTGTACGCCGACCTCGCGTTAATCAAGTGCGGCAGTGCCATTCGGGCCAGTCGCCGTTTCAGCACCCAAATTGTCGAATCGTCAGGAAGTCCGCCGCTCGAATGTCGGCCTCGGCATCGCACCGTCCGAGCGGGAACTCCATGTTCGACTGCCCGCTGCAAAGCCACACATCGCCGAGCAACACGTCGGGCACCTCGATCGTGTTTTTGCCGACGACCTTCAGCGTCAACGGTTCCTTCGACATCGCTCGAACAGCCAGCTTCACGATCCACTTGCCGTCCTTGTCGGTCACGGCCTCCGCCTGCTGAACACCGAGCGTGACTGCGATCTTCTCGCCCGGCTCAGCCCAACCCCAAACTGGCAACGGCTTGTCTCGCTACAACACGGCGTGCGGCGCGAAAACCTGCGCGAGCTTCACTTCGGCATGGGCCGCAATGGAAAGTTCAACAGCGGCAATGGCGATCAGCCATGTCATGAGACGGCATCGATCAAACATGAGGTTCGTTTCATTGCGCTACGTTGCAAACGGCGCGACCCAGGTTTGCGGCGTGAAGGAGCCGGTCTTCCAGCCATCTTTGGTTTGGTATTCGCGAACCAGCAATTGCTTGTCGTGTAGCTCGACATAGAACAGAGCCTGCGCGTCGCCGCTGAAGTGGCTCGCGTTGTCGGTATTGAAGACGTGCAAACCGGTCGCCGCCTTGGGCGAAGTGCCGTCCCAACGAAAGATGTTACGGACGTGCGTGTGGCCGTAAAAAATGCCGGCGACGTTGAATCCCTGAATCGCCTTGTAAAACGCCTGCACGTCGCATGGATCCCATTCCTTGCTATCGGCCGGGGCGCTCGGGTCGCAGGGGCCGGTGTAGCGGGCCATGTCGACATGGTGCGTGATAATTACCGGCTTGCCACTCGTCCCAACTTTCTCACGCAGGTCGGCGATAAGAAAATCGAGACTGTCGAGCGCGGCGTAGCGGCGCTTTCGAGTCACCTGCTTGTCGGTGCCGACGATGAGCCCGACGTTGAGAAAGTGCGCCGGTCCCCAGTCCCACGAGTAATGCAATCCGTTTTCAGAAACATTGCCGACGCCTGGGCGACGCTTGTTCCGCTCGATGATTTTCTCCAGCGCCCAACCGGTGCCGTGCGGCGCATCGTGGTTGCCGAAGACTTCATAGACCGGCATCTTCAACCGGCCATCCGATCCGGTGAGGCCATAGTCGTCGGCGTAGGCAGACCACTCGGTCTTCTGCATCTCTTCCTGAACGCGACCGTTCTTGTCTCCGGTGTCGATGATGTCGCCGGCATGAATGAGTCCGGAAACCAGGCCCACCTTCCCGCCACCGGCTTCCGCTGGAATCGCGGTTCCCGGCAGGCCGTTGAGCGTGTCGACCAATCGCCCGCAGATTTTGGCCGAGCGCGGGTCCATGCGCGACGGCGATTCCTTGTTCGCCAGGTAGTGCGTGTCGCCGACGACGAAGAACGCGATCTTGGGAGTTGTGGAGTTGTCGGTGGCGCGTGCGAAGCCGGGTGCAAGTCCCAGCGCGGTCGCCGTCGCTCCGAGTGTGGCACGAGCGAGAAAGTCGCGACGATCAAGCGTCGCACGCAGTGCATGGTCAGTTTTCATCGCGGCAGGTTGTCCTTTTGTTGAGTTCTGGAGGTGACGATGTCGTGGCCAAGTCATTACGTCACCGTTTTACGCCCGGCAAGGATGGAGCAGGCGATGTCTCTCGGCGTTTCTCAGTCTCGTAGAGCAATTGCTTGGGCCACTCGAAGAACGGGATGTTCTCGGCATACCAATCCCAGTCGCGGTTCTCCTAGAAGGTCTGAGCGTCAAGCTGCTGCTGCTTGTCGAGGACTTGTGCCGAGAGTTCCTGCGACCACGCAACCCCAAGCAGCAGAATGATCGAAAACAACACGCGAATCGGCGACATGGTGAATCTGACTCAGTGATGAATTGTTGAAGAGGTTTTCAAACAAGCATTCGGCTGGAACTCAAATCATTTTCGTGGCGTGGTCCGTTAGCGACGGAGTTCGACTCCCCACAAATGTCGCACGAAGAAATCCTGTCGGCGGCGAGCAGCGTACGGAGATTCGCCGATGCCGTGGCCGGCCCCTGGGACGACGAGCAGATCAAAATCTTTGTCGGCCTTGATGAGCGCGTTGACGACTTGCATGGTTGAGGCGGGATCGACGTTGCGATCAAGCTCGCCGACGGTCAGCAGCAGTTTGCCTTGCAGCTTCTGCGCGTTGGTGACGTTGGATTGCTCGGCGTAGTGAGGACCGAGCGGCCAGCCCATCCACTGTTCGTTCCACCAGATCTTGTCCATGCGATTGTCATGGCAGCCGCAGTCGGCCACGGCGACTTTGTAGAAGTCGGGATAAGCCAACAAGGCTCCCATTGCATTCTGTCCTCCGGCCGAACCGCCGTAGATGCCGACTCGCGCGAGGTCCAACTGCGGGTACTTTGCGGCGGCCGCCTGCATCCAGAGAATTCGATCGGGGAAGCCTGCATCGCCGAGATTCTTGTCACAGACATCGTGAAATGCTTTCGAGCGGTTGTTCGTTCCCATGCAGTCAATCTGGACGACGATGAAACCCAACTCGGCCAACGTTTGCAGATTGAAGAACGGCTGAAATCGCTTCGGCACGAATGAACCATGCGGATCCGCGTAGATCTGCTCGATGACCGGATACTTCTGCTGCGGATCGAAATTCGTCGGTCGAAAGATTACGCCGAAGATGTCCGTCTGCTCATCGCGACCTTTCGCGGCGAATCGTTCGGGTGGCCTCCAACCGGTGGCGAGCAACGCTGACCAGTCGGCCCGTTCCAATTCACAAACCAGCGAGCCGTCTTTCGAGCGACGCAGCTCCGTGACCGGCGGCAGATCGACACGCGAGTAGGAGTCGAGCAGAAACTCGCGATCGGGCGAATACTCGATCGAGTGCGTCCCGTCGCCCGTCGTGAGCCTTACGAGGTTCGAGCCGTCAAAGCCGATGCGACACTCGTGGATGAAGTACGGGTCTTGTGACGGATCAATCCCGCTGGCTCGAAACCAAATCTCGCGCCGTTCGGGATCGACTCGATCGACGCTGCGAACGACCCACTCACCGTGAGTGATCGCGTTTTTCGCGGTCCCCGTGCGAGCGTCGTAGAGATAAAGATGATTCCAGCCTTCTCGCTCTGACATCCAGATGATCTCGCCCGTCTCATCGAGATCGTGCCGGTATTGTTTGTGGGAATAATCAATGAACGTCGGCTGCTGCTCGTCGATGATGATTCGCGGGCGACCGGATTCGGCATCCACTCCGATGACTCGCAGCACTTGATGGCCGCGCTGGTTGTAGACAAACCGAAACTCTCGCGAATCGGGCTGCCAGTGGATGCCGTCGATGCTCCACGGATTCGCGAACAACTCGTCAGAGACCGGAATCTCCTTCCGCGATGTGACATCGAAGAGGTGCGGCTTCGAGATCGGGATGCGGTCTCCCGGCTTGAGGTAGTGGAGCGAATGCAGTTTCGGCTGAAGCTGATCGCTCGGCGACGATTCGACCATCTGGACTTGCCGATCGTCTCCCGCCTGAGTTCGTAGCATCACGACACGGCGACTGTCGGGAGACCAAAACGCCGTCCCCGTGTACCCGTCGTTGGTCAGTCCGTCACTGCTAAGCGAAACCTCGTCGCCGCTCTTGCGATCGCGCAGAACCACGTTGTGCTCTTTCACCAGAGCCAGCCATTTCCCATCAGGCGAATCGGCATTCGAGCCGCCACTTCGCGACGCCGCCGGGCGTTGACTCCGTTTCGGTTTGCGAACGCCATCAATGATGGCTCGACTGGCAGTTTCGGTCGCCTCGAAGACTCCCGCCGTTTTCCCGTCCGCGCCCGTCACCAACCAAACGTGACCGGCAAAGGTGTGTTGTTCATGTTCTTCATCCGGCTGGAGCGTTGCATACGCCTTGCGACCTCCTTCAGTGTCGAGCCAGAAAATCTGAATCGTTTCCTTCGTTCGATTGATGAATCGCAGCGATGTCTCTTCGGCAGATCGTCGCGACGGATGCGGTTCGACCAGCATCGGCAGCGACTCATTCACATCGCCAGCGGGACCGCCTTCATGCAACTCGTAGGACGCCAGCGAACATTCCCATCGTTTCCCGCTGGCCATAAATCGCAGGGTTGTGAGCTGCTCGTCAAAGCTGATCTCATCGAATGGCAATCGCTCGGCGGAGATGTCTATCTTCAACGACTTGCTCAGAGCAGCCGCAAGTCGCACATGATCGAACGCCGCCCGCCGCTCACCCGCCACGGCATCGACCAACACAAACTCGCGCGTTCCTTTGCCAAGATCATTGCGATACCAAAACCGCTGATTTCCGGAGAGCCATCGGGGACGAACGACAGCCTTGAAGACCTTGTCTCGCGTCAGCCCCGACAACTTCGCGGCCCGGTCATAGTCCGCTCGCGTTCCTTGAGCATTCGCGTTCAGGACGAACAGAGCCAACCACAGGAACGTACCAACCACCAGACAAACGTTCTTCCGCATGCGTGATCCTTCCGGCGATTCAATCTGCACCTCGAATTGGGGCCAGAACATCTGTACTCAGAAGCATCCCCAAGTATTCCCAATCATCCTGCCCGGCACGCTCGTCTGCCAGCGTTCACTGCATTGGGAGTGTCGGGACCGGCGCATCAATCACTGGCGGTATCAATCTGATGAACGAGGTGAGCCGAGTGCCGTGAGGCCCCTGATTCTTCGCCCGAAAGGTCCTGGGTCCCACGGCACCCGGCTCTCCCAATCGCGACCTTGATTGATGCGCCGACCCTAGGTCGATTTGCACGAGGAAGTGGTTGGAGTGCCCGGACCAGTGTCATTCCAAGGCCGCAGCCCGCGACTCGGGAGAGGTCGGTATGAACGACGGAGGCCCCAATCACAATGCAAATCTCCACCGCTTCACAACCTGACAACGAAATTTAGAAGTTGCGCTATTTGAGGATTGAAGTCGTCTTCGCCCCAAGGGGGCCTCGGAGACCAGCCCAGGGCCAGCGAACACCGTGAGCGCCGCCCTGGGAAACCGAACACCAGAACGTTG
>JAYTXB010001042.1:0-1962 GCA_043743205.1 Schlesneria sp. | reverse complement strand
ATCGAACTGGCCGACTCCTTCTCGACGATCAAATGTGACTTGGGGTTGAGCGACCCGTCCTGCACCTTTTGAATGTAGAACGGAGCACGCATCACGCCGTGTGAGTCATGCCCCCGCAGATTGGCTTCGACGAGACTCACCGAGACGGTGCGAGCCTCGGCCAACTCGACACCCGCAGCGCAGAACAAAGCGATCGTGAACTCGACAAGTTGAGACTCTTGAATCGTGGGCAAGGGGCAGCTCCAGAAAGTGGGGAATGGGGGACGTGGACAGGAAGGTGTCAGCCTGTTGAAAATATTTCCGAAAAACGCGCAGTGTGAGCGAGGGACGATGCTGCTGCGAAAACTTCGAGAAACACGTCCGTTGCTTACGCTGCGGGATAATTAAAACCCCTGTTTCAATAGGCTGCTCAGGGGGGCGAGGTCACTCGGTGAGGCGTGTTGCGGCAAAGCCAAACTTGCGACCGGACATCGTTACGGTGCCCGCCAATTGCGATTTGTCTTTCGTCCAGAGATAGCCGTCCACGGAGAGCTGCGTATTGGCGAGAAACACCTCCAGCTTCAGATTGTGCGGTGTACTGCCCGTCTGTCCGCTGATCTCGTAAGAATTTTTGGACTCGTCGGACGTGAACGAACCCGTCGCGCGACCCGCTTCGTTGACCTTCAAGTCCAGTTCACCCAGCCAGCGGCCGTCGGCGTTCAGTTTCCAAGTCCCGGCGAAGTCGAGTGCGACGACGCCTTCGTGATCGTTCGGGTCGTGCTTCGCAGATTTCTCGACTGCGGGGAGTTGCGATCCGTTGAGGACCACGAGCTTCGCATCGGGACTACTCATGAGCGTCCCTTCGGCGGTGAACTCGATATCGGCTCCCTGTCCGGCCGGGACCACTTGGCCGATGTCAAAGTCAAATCCGAAACCAGGAAACAGCATCACGTCTTTGCCAATGGCGGCGGTCAAATCGAGCCGCTCACCGCGATAGCTGGTGTAGCGTTCGATGAGCAGCAGCGGCACCGGCTTTTCGGTTCCCTTGCCTTTTCGCAGGCCCCAACTCACGAGGGCCTTTGTGTAGTTCCCCTCGCTCGTTTTTATCACGAGGCAGGGCGAGCCGATGTTGGCAGCGAGTGGCTTCAGTTTCGCAGCCTCCGCCATCGCCAGTTCTCTGGCTGCAACGCCCTCGTTCGCGAGTCGCTTCACCAAAGGTGCGGCATGACGCTCGAACACATCGGCCGAGGATGCCACCGCAGTCAAGCTAAACCAGCAGCAGAGAGTGAATAGGCGGGGCATCGGGTGGCTCGTATAGGAGGAGGTTTGTGAAGTGAGAGACAGGATCGTGGCGACCGATCACGGAGCAGCATTTTGGTACTGCTTAAGCGAGGGCTAGAAGTTGCCAGACCGCGATGTAGGATGGGCACTCTTGCCCGTCCGGATTACTGTCTTCAATCCGAGATGGGCAAGAGTGCCCATCCTACAGGGACATTTCGTCTTGCCGATCCTTAAGGCACCAGCACGATTTTTCCGCGCAGCGTTCCGTGCTTGCCAATCGTGTTGTCTTCCTGAAGTTGATGCGCGGCGGTGGCTTCGCTGAACGGCAATGTTTTACCGATCAGAGGTTGCCAGCGGCCGAATTCGTAGAGCGTGTTGAGCTTGTCAGCGGCGGCGCGTTGTTCTTCGGGGGTGCCGTTGAACATGGCAAAGCCAATCAATCTCAGGTCTTTCACGTAGAACGGGCCGACGGGCAACTCAGGCCGCGCAGCACGACCGGCCATCAGGACCAGTCGGCCGCGCGGTGCCATCAGACTGATGGTCCGATCCATCGTCGGCTCGCGCAGAGTCTCGAACCAGAGATGAACACCGCCGTGAGGAATACTGAACGCACGCAACTGGTCGTCGAGATTGGCATCCCGGTAGTTCACGGCCATGTCGGCACCGAGTTGCTTGCAGATGGCGAGACTCTCGTCGCTGCCA
>JAYTXB010001041.1:0-6475 GCA_043743205.1 Schlesneria sp. | reverse complement strand
TGCACGCTGCCATCGAGCAACACCGCCTCCAACCCCAGTACATAGTTGCTGGTCACGCCGTATCGGAAGCAGTGTGCTCCGCCCGCATTCATGGCCACGTTGCCACCCAGCGTGCAGACGGGACCGCTGGAAGGGTCCGGTGGATAGAACAACCCCTGCGGCAACAACGCGGCATCGAGTTGGTTTAGCGTGACACTGCATTCCACTTCGCACCAGAAGCCCTCGCGACAAATCGTGCGTACCTGCTTCAACGCGGAGGTATGCACCACGATCCCGCCCTGCGCCGCCACTGGACCACCGGCCAGTGAGGTTCCCGCACCACGAATCGTCACCGGCACACCCAACTCAGACGAACTTCGCAGCAGGGCCACCAACTCATCAGCATCCGCTGGGATCACGACCGCGTCCGGCCGAAAAGTTTTATAGCCCAAGGCATCCGCGTCGTAGCCCGCCAGTTGCGCGGGCGCGGTCAACACACGCCCGCGGCGAATCAATCGCTTGAGCTGGGACTCGAGTTTCGAAGGGTTCATCAAGGCACCTCGGGAGACTCAGACATCGAGTTCGCGCGAATCGCAAAACTGCTCTTCAGAGGCTATCCGAAATGGCAGGCCAAGGCTCCTGTCGAGCTGCGCGCAAGGCAGGGCCATTGCCTGTTTCACGTCGGGTGGCCGAAGCGTTCCGACTTGGCGGAAGCCCCCGACTCCGACAGTCAAACCGGAGGCCACGCAACGCCGCTTGCGCGAGCATCGCGTGGTGTTGATCGTGCAAGATACGCCCAAAATGGAATTCACCAGACATCCGCCCAAGGACGCGCAGTGCCTCAATACGCCGGATCGTTACGGGCTGTATGAACATTTTCTGTTGGCCGTCACGCCCAAAAAACTCACCCCAACGGGGTGTGAACGGGCTACCTACGTTGGGACAACTCAGACAGTCGAACGAGGTGAGGTAAATGTCTCAGAAGTACCCACGTACAGGTATCAGGGAATTGAATCGCCCTCACTCGACATGAGGAACGATTGACGGTCTATCTCGACGCATACGCCGTCCCGGCCAAGTGACCACCGTCTGCATCACCAATTCCAGAAGCAAGGCTAGCGCGAACTGCCTCAGCGGCGTGCAGCAAATCGGCGCGAGTCACATCGAGATGGGTGCAGACCCGCAGGCGCTGCGGCCCCGAAGGATTGATCTTCACGCCACGCTCGAACAGTTTCGCAGACAACTGCGCCGATGTTCCAACCTCCGCCGCAAGATGGAAGAAGACGAGATTCGATTCGACGGCCGGTTCGATCCGTACACCCTCAATGTTCGAGATCGCTTCGGCAAATGCACGTGCGTTCGCGTGGTCTTCGGTCATTCGTTCGACGTGGTGTTCGAGCGCATAGATCGCTGCCGCAGCCATCATTCCGGCTTGACGGAGCGCCCCGCCGAACAGCTTTCGCGCGCGGCGAGCACGGTAGATCGTGGCCGCGTCTCCCACTAGGATCGACCCCATCGGACAACCCAACCCTTTCGAGAAGCAGAGCGACACCGAATCAGCGTGCTGCACGAAGTCGCGGGCCGAGTAACCCTGCGCAAGGCACGCGTTGAACAGTCGCGCCCCATCCACGTGAACCTTTAATCGGTGAGCGTGTGCCCACGTCGCGACGCGGTTCATCTGGGCCAGCGGCCAAGCGCGACCACCGCCGTGATTGGTCGTGTTCTCGACACACACGAGTCGTGTCACGCAGTAATGTTGATTGTCGGGGCGAACCTTGCCTTCCAGATCGCTCACGTCAAACAGACCGTCGCGTCCCTTGAGCGTTCGCGCCGAGACGCCACTCAGCGCCGCCGCTCCCCCCGCTTCGTAGTGGACGATGTGCCCGGTCTCATCGATCAACAGTTCGTCCCCCTGCTGACAATGCGCCCGCACTGCCATCTGGTTCGACTGCGTTCCTGAGCAGTTGTAGACGGCCGCTTCTTTGCCGAGCAGTTCGCACACGAACTGTTCGAGTCGATTCACCGTCGGGTCTTCCCCCGACATATCGTCTCCCACTTCCGCTTCAAAAATCGCCTGCCGCATTCCAGCGGTCGGCTTCGTGACAGTATCGCTGCGCAGGTCAATGAACTTGGATGGCATGTGGCGTCGTCTCCAGAAGCATGTCTCGGTAACTGAGTTTGTTAATTATGAAAGGCTCATCCGGCGATGTGCGGAGGTCTGTCAGGAGTTGATAAAACGGATTAGAGGTCGGTTGCATTTGGTTGGGATCTAGATTTGCAATTGAATCGAGGTCATCACAGATGGCTCTGAATTTGCTGCCGCTGATTGATGGCCCAATGTGTTTCCAGACGGTTCGTGAACTGCTCAGGCCAGAGGGCGTAGTGTGTCCGCGTTGTGATTTGAGGCGGGTGATAAAAGGAGGTTGTGACGATACACAAGTGGGACGCCACCGGTATGTGCGCGGCGGTGGTGAGCGTGAGTTTGACGATCTCACGGAAACGAACTTCACCGGGCATCACTAGCCGTTGCGAGTCTGGATTTTGTGTCACTACTTAATGAGGTTGAATCTGTCTTATTCTCAGATCGCGCAGGAACTGGAGTTTGTCCCGGACAGCGCGCACGACATGGCCACCCCGCTGCGTCAGCGTATCCTAGTGCCACAACTTGCAAACAGCGATTCATCAGATTGCGAGTTTGTTTGGCTTAGCAGGGTATTGCAGTTCGATATGGCGCTGAAGCTGGCAACGTACGCCCAATGGTTTCCCGGAGTGCGGCCGAGCAGAATGAGGATTGTTCTGCCGCCGGCCGTTTGTCCGGCGACGATACCGGACTCCACGTCTCCAATCAGGATCGAATCGGGCAGGCAGACCGCGTGTTTCTGAGCGGCCTGGTACAGCAATTCCGATTTTGGCTTGCGGCAGCCGCAATGATCGTGATCATCGCGGGGACAGACCAGAATAACTTCGATGTCCGTTCCTTCCCCGCGCGCGGAGCAGGTCGCGTATCCGCTCGTGAATCTGGTGCCGCATGTCATTCGAAATCAACCCTGCTGCCAAGCACCGTTGATTCGTCATGACGATGGCCGTGTCTCTCTGCCGTCGAAACCATTCGATCCCCTCGGCGGCCCCCTCCATTAGATGAAAATGGTCCAGCGCGGTGATGTATCGTGTCCCTCCCCGCAGAAGCTCATTGATCACCCCATCGCGATCCAGAAAAAGAGCCCACCACCTTAGATGCTGACTCATGAAAGTCATTGCTCCGTTGGCCTGGTGCTCTCCGGACTGCGGTGACATGTCACCGCAGTCCGGAGAGCACCAGACGTAAGCCGAATAGCTGTAAACCTGTTCGACGGCCTCGGCCATACTGCTGATTGTGCTCTGGCACGAGGAGCACTGCTTCGGTGAGATCGCACAAGTACCCCTAGTTGCTTACGACGACAATGCCATCAAGGTTTTCTGGGGGGCCTCGGAACTCGAACGCGAGCAGGTCACCGAAGTCTTCACCGGCCTCGGCGAGCACGG
The DNA here is from genome assembly GCA_043743205.1 of Schlesneria sp. Lineage (GTDB taxonomy): Bacteria > Planctomycetota > Planctomycetia > Planctomycetales > Planctomycetaceae > Schlesneria. Next base: position 2,974 of record JAYTXB010001041.1, on the reverse strand, counting down.
CGTGAAGGCCGATAACGACTCCAAACACGTCATCGACGCGATGCGTGAGTACCTCACGGCGAATGTGCCGGTGGGACCGTACTTCGTCGACCAATTGCTGCTACCGCTCGGAATCAGTGCCTGGCAAACTCACGACGACAACAAGCCACGCGGCGGATCATTTCGGACGGTGCCGTTGTCCCACCACTCTGTGACTCACATCGATGTCATTGCTGGGAACTCACAGACAGACACCACAACTGATCCTTGGCCAACGAGTCGGCACTCATGCAGACACAGTTGTGTGGATTTCGACTCGGATGAAGTTCATCGATTCAATGTTGTAAACAGCGAGGAGCAAGAGCCAAGTTGGTTTCATCGAGTCTCTCCGTGTGATTTCAACTGGCGATCGAACCAGTCGGCAAACGCGGTCACGTCTTCGGTCGATCTCCAGAAGTCGCCCCAACCGTGTCCTTTGCCAGGCCGAACGATCAACTCGGCGTGCCGTGCATTGACCTCTTTCGCCCGCGCCACGAAGGACTCAGATTGCTGGAGTGGCACGACCTGATCGGCATCGCCGTGGATGATCAGCGTGGGGGGCAATTGCGATGTGACGAAATAGATTGGCGAGACCTCCCGACCGAGAATCGCGCGGCCCTCTGCGGTCAACGCTTGCGGACCAAATGCGACCTGTAAGGGAGCCAATGGTCCTTGTCCGACACCGCTGATCCCCGGACCTCCATAGTTCAAGAAGTCCTTCGGCGGAAAGAAGCACGCGACCGCTTGAACGCCGCTGCTTTCACGTTCAATGGGATCGGGCGAATCCGGTTTTCCGGGACCGCCGCGAGTGGCAATGGACAACACGAGCTGCCCGCCGGAACTGGAACCAAGCACGCCCAAACGATCCGGTCGCACACCATATTTAGCCGCGTTGCTTCTCACGAATCGAACCGCTCGCTGCACGTCGTCCATCAATTCGGGAATGGTGAACTTGGGCTGCGAACTCGTCACGACGGCAAAGACCGTGTAGCCCCGATTCAAATAGACGTGATAGTCATCAGGCCTGATCGTCACCATCAACGGAGTGGCTTTGCTCGACAGCCACCCGCCGTTGACCAAGAACAACAACCCGCAGCCGTTGGGCTGGGCGGGCTGAAAAACATCCAGCGTCAACGCCATACCGTGCTTCCGTCCGTAGACAACATCTTCGGTGCGTCGAACCGCTTCGTCGCCTCTCACAACCATACTCAGGGACCATAGCAGTACCGCCTTGAGCAGCAAGCACTTCGAGAGCAGCTTCATGGTGCCTGATTCCATGGTGCGGGTTTGCAAGACTTTCCTTTTGCGGGAACGGTAGCGGCGCGCTAGCATCGCAGCTAAGTCTTGATCGCGAAGTCCCAGAGTAGTGTGACGATGTTTACTTGCAAACAGTGGGCTTGAGCTGGCTCCTAGCTTCGGTTCCGCAGGTTGCACGTTGGCAGCGTAGCCATCGAAGGTAACCTCACGACGTTTGCCGTCGATACTGAACTTCAAGGTGCCGAAATCCGGAGCTCGCGTCGCGTGTAGTACGAGTTGGCGCGGCTTCACATCGGGGATGGGAAACTCAAGCTCGATGAAGGCGCCCACCCCGCTCGCGAGAATCGTGAGCTGCTCGCCGCCACCCAACTGCGACGAAATTCCACCACCACCGTTTTGCGACACAGCCATCCCCAGAGATGAATTCTTTCTATCACTGACAACCCTTGACTGACACTTGGCATCTCAGATTCGGCCGCGCGCGGTATCGGGCTGCTCTTTTGATGCGAACCGCGAGGCTGAGACGTAGGCGGGATTAGCAGGGATTTGATCCGATTGTGCTGACTTTGCGGATTGGCCGTCTCTCCGAAGTTGACGGAAAACCACAATCGGTACGGCGCACGTCAACTCTATGGGCTAATTTGAATGTCATGAAGTGGCGAGCAGCGACTGATTTCCCAACCTGCAGCGTCGTTGAGCGCATTTTCAGTGTGATTCTTTGGCTTTCGCTGCGGTATGGGATGAGCCAAACACTCTTGCGGTTCGTCGACCGAGTTCCATTGGCCATCCTCGATGTTATTTGAAATAAAGGCGAGTAACTAACATGACTGATATCGAAACAAAAATACTGAGCGACGTTCAGGCGATTCGCGAGATCATCGCCCAACAAGGTCGATTGTCAGTGGATGTTTTCAGTCTCGAAGAGACGAGTGATCTTTATAGTGCCGGACTAACCTCTTTGGCGACAGTGGGAATCATGCTGGCTTTGGAAGATCGGTTCGATATCGAGTTTCCGGAGGCGATGCTGAGCCGCAGAACGTTTAACAGTATGGCTTCGATCTCTGATGCTGTCTCACAACTGGCGACCTAGTCCCACTTGTTCCCACTGGTGGGAGTGTGATGACTCATGGCTGCGTTCCGTGATCTGCTTATGGAATCTCTTGTGTGATCTTGTCCAACCTGAATCCTTGCAAGAAGCAAACCAAAGCCAGAGCGGAGAGCGGTAATCAATTGCCGCAATCTGAAGCGTAGAACAACATCGAGCCAAGGTGGCCGGAAGTCTCTCTCTTACTCAGCCCATTCGGCCGCTTGAGCGAGGGCGTCACTCACGGTGCATTCTCGCACACGTTGTGGGTTCATAAATCATTTCCGGTCGCTCACTGAACAGCCCGGTCTCACAGCCTTGTTTCAACAGGGCGTTCATCCTCCTCTTGGCCCTGAGAACTCTATGAAGACACAGGAATGCGAAGTTGTCGCCGGATCGACGCTGGACTTCGCGGAATTACTGCAACAGGTCCATGTCATCGGCAAGGATGTTCTGGCCGTTCATGCGGAGGCAGTTGATCGAGACGCTCGATTTCCGACGGAAGCTTTTGATGCTCTGAGTGACGCTCGGCTGTTGAGTGCCTACGTTCCGACCGAATACGGCGGCATGGGCTTGGACATCGTGCAGATTGGCGAAGTCTGCGAGGCGCTTGGC
>JAYTXB010001040.1:0-7600 GCA_043743205.1 Schlesneria sp. | reverse complement strand
CCAAACCAGAAATGAAAGCGGTGATGAATCCCCGCACTCCAAAAATGTAAAACTCGAAATCAGACCGGACTGTCTTTCAGATCAATCACGAGGGGTTCTCTACGATGGATTGGGTTCAAGTTTACGATCCGCTCGGTTCACCGTTATGGTCCACCGTGTTGGCGGCGTTGCCGATCATCGCACTGTTGGGGTTGTTGGCGGCGGGGTTGGATGCTCCCAAGTCGGCGCTGGCGGGATTGGTCACGGCCTTGGCGGTGGCCGTGTTTGGGTTTGGGATGCCGACGAGTGCGGCATTGGCCTCGGCGGGATACGGGGCTGGCTTTGGGTTGTTGCCGATTGGCTGGATCGTTGTCGCGGCGGTCTTCCTGTTTCATTTGACCGTGAAGAGCGGTCACTTTGAAATCGTCAAACGATCCGTCGCGGCGTTGTCTCCCGATCGTCGAGTACAGGCGCTGCTGATCGCGTTCTGTTTCGGGACGTTCATCGAAGGGGCGGCCGGGTTCGGGACTCCGGTGGCGATTTGCGCGGCGCTGATGATCGGACTGGGATTCTCGCCGCTGTATGCCGCCGGGTTGGCGCTGATTGCGAACACGTCGCCCGTCGCGTTCGGGGCACTCGGGACGCCGATCATCACGCTGGCGAAAGTGTCGGGTCTCGATGAGATGGCTTTGTGCCAAATGGCCGGTCGTCAGTTGCCGTTTTTTTCGCTCATCGTCCCCGCGTGGCTGGTCGCGGTGATGTCGGGATGGCGCGGCGTGGTCGGATGTTGGCCTGCAATTGCCGTTTGTGGTGGAGTCTTCGCGCTGCTGCAATTCCTCACGGCAAACTATCACGGTCCGACGCTGGTCGATGTCGTCGGCGGCTTGGGAGCGCTGATCGCACTGGCGGTGCTGCTGCGGTTCTGGCAACCGCGCGAGGTCTGGCGGTTCCCCGATGAACCGCCCCATGCCGAGATGCAGGCCGATGCGCCGCTGACGACGAAGCAGGTGGTGAACGCCTGGATGCCGTGGGTCTTTCTGTCCGTCCTCGTCTTGGTCTGGGGTTGGCCTGCGGTGAAGGTGACGCTCAACGGCGGACCGCTTGAACAGCCGAACGCTCTGGCGGGATACACGAAGTTCACGTGGCCAGTACCGGGGTTGCACAACCGCGTCTATCGCACGGCACCCGTCGCGCCTGTTGCCGACGGAGCCGACCGCGCTGCCGAGGCCGAGAAGGCGGTGATGGAAGTCCCGTGGCTCTCCACAACGGGGACGGGGATTTTCCTCGCCGCGATTCTGACGGCGTTGTGGCTGCGCATCTCGGCCAAAGAATTCATCACGCAGTTCGGTCGGACGGTGTGGGAGATGCGTTGGGCCTTGTTCACGATCGCGTCGATGCTGGCGCTCGCCTTCGTGACCAAGTATGGCGGCAGTGACGCCACGCTGGGGCTGGCCTTCACGCACACGGGCTGGTTCTATCCCTTCTTCGCGCCGCTCTTGGGATGGCTGGGAGTCGCACTGACCGGCAGCGACACGTCATCGAACGCCCTCTTCGGCAGCCTGCAACGGATCACGGCCGAGCAATTGGGACTGAACCCGATCTTGATTGTGGCCTCGAACAGCACGGGAGGTGTGATGGGCAAGATGATCGACGCCCAAAGTATCGTGGTCGCCGCCGTGGCCACCGAGCAGCGCGGCGGCGAGGGTCAGATTCTGCGTTTCGTCTTCCTGCACAGTGTCGTCTTGGCTGCTCTGGTCGGAGTGCTGACGATGGCTCAAGCCTACGTTCTGACGTGGATGATTCCCGGCTGATGTACCCAGTATTGAAATCGCGGTGATTTGGGGCAGGTACACGGCTCTTTCCAATTTCAATGTCGGGTGAGACAAGCTCGCCTTGAGCGCCGGCCCACCAAGAAAAAACTTTGCGAATTGATGGTGGGCCAGCGCGGCGAAACGCCGCTGGTCCCACCCTACCGTTTGCTCAACTTCAAATGGGACGCTGCCGTGGGGGCGGGTCACGGCTCTTCCCAGTTTCAAAGTAGGGTGGGTCGAGTCTTCGAGGCCCACCATTTCGGCAACGACTTACGGTGGGCCTCGAAGACTCGACCGCACCCGACAAACCCCGCAACTGCAAACTGGACGGAGCCGTGGGGGGCAGGTCCTTACCGCTTGTCAAAATTCCTGCGATTCGGCATAGTCCAACCCACTTCTAGGGCTGGCGGGTTCCAGTTTCTGGCCAATTCCATGGCAATCAGCTCGCGATCCCGATGGTCTGCCCGCAACCGAGCGGGCTACGTGCTGGGCTTTCTCCGGCACTCCCTTCAAAAGGATATGTTCGATGTTGAGATTCCCAGAGCAGTTGTCGTGTTCAGTCCGACGTTCCCTTGTGGTGAAACTGTCGTTGTGTGGTCTCGTGAGTTTCGCTCTCGTCGGTTGCGGCGGTTCACCGCCACCGGCTCCACCACAGAGTCAAGCGGCGGTCGCTCCGGGCGGTGCTCAAGTGGCCGGCGGGATGCCCTCGATGCCGGGGATGGGTGGTGCTCATGCTCCCGGTGCAGCGGGAGCGATGCCCGGCATGTCGGGATCGAACCCTGCCGGATCGATGCCGCAAATGCCGGCGAATCCCGGTGCCGGTCACGGCGGGACAGCCGCGACTCCAGGTGCCATGAATTCGGGAGCCATGAATCCCGCCGGTGCTGCTGCGATGGCTACCAACTCGGCTCATGCGGGTGCCACTGGTCAGATTCCTGGTTCAACCGCCCCCGTTGGGTCTAGCGCCGATCCCACTGCGGCAGGCGCTCACGCGGGAGCTACCACTGGTAATCCAGCGTTTCCCAGCTCCGCGCCCGGTGGCGCTCTGCCCGGTATTGGTTCGGGTCTGAGTCCTCAAAATCCGGCTCAACCGGGTGCAGGTCCAATGCCTCCTGCTGGAGCCCACGCTGCTGCCCTTGGTGCGAATCCCGGTCTGGCTGGGAATGCGGGCGCGGCGGGAATTCCTGGAGCCGCTGGACAACCTGGAGCGGGAGCAATTCCCGGGGCGGGTGGTGGCGGTCTCCCCGGAAGTGGTGCGAGCGGCGGTGGTCAACAGTTTACTGCCGGCTCGGTCGAAGAGGTCCTGCTGAAGTTTTGCACGGCGATGGCTGAAGGAAATTTGACGGCTGCTGGAGAGCATGTCAGCTCCAAGGCAAAGGGTGAGCTAGGCAAGATTCGGGAGGCAGACGTGAGCGAAGCACGACTCGAAGAACTGCGAACGGCGTTCACGTTGAAGGACCTTCAGACGCGACCTTCCCGCAGTTCAGGTGGCTCCGGTAAGGCGATCAATCTCGGCAATGCGAAGGGACAAGTCCTCGCGTTCGTGCTCTCTAAAGAAGACGATGTCTTCAAGGTGAAAGAGTTCACACTCAGCAAGCCGAAGAAGTAGACCTGAATTCGGACTGGCTGGCTCACACAATTGGGTTCGATCTCCCGACCCGGTATTCCTTGAATGCCGGGTTTCTTTGTATACCTCGCGCGGTTTTGGCAAGCTGTTCGGTGGATACAGGCTGTGCCCCGAGTTCGTAACCCGCAGCGTGAGCGAGGCTGTGCCGCGAAAGGCCCTTCTTCGCTCACGATGCGGGTTACTGAATGCGCGGTGCCGACCACGAATCGCAAACAAGTTGAACGACGAGCAACGGAACTGAATCCCGCGAGAGGCGAGTGATGCCCGACCTGTTGGTGATGTACTGGGAACGAAAACGATTGCGCGTGATCGAAGCGTCGGTCGGTTCTGCGCTGCGTGTCACGCAAGGATTCACGGTCGAGATTCCCGAAGTGGCGGGACCGGGCTGGTTGGCGGAGGCGTTTCGCAAACGCGGTGTCTCTGCCCGTCAAGCGGTCGTCTGCCTTCCGCGCGAAGACGCCATCTTGCGTCAGTTGGAATTGCCCGACGCCCCCGATGATGAACTGCCACTCCTCGTCTCCTTTCAAGCTTCGACCCGTTCGACAACACCGCTCGAACAGTTGGCTCTCGATTACGTCACGTTGCCACGACGAGTCGGTTCGACGCAGAAGGACGTACTGCTCGCCAGTGTCCCGAAGACGACGACCGATCCGATTCGTACTGCACTCAAAGAAGCGAATGTTGAACTCACGTCCCTGACGATCGGGGGATTTGCGTTGTCCGAGTTGCTCGTGCGCGGAGAGACCGCGTTGCGGCAGCCTGCTGACCAACACAGCCTGCTGGTGGTTCAAGATGCTGGTCGCTTGGAGGTGGCGCTGATCGGCAATCGACAGCTGCTGGCGACCCACGTGATCCGACCACCGCTTGATGATGCGGGCCGTCCTGTGGTGGCTAAGGCGGCGGCAGACATTTCGCGCGTGCTGGTTCCCGCGCAACCGTGGCTGCGTGACGACCGGATCGACCGCATCTGGTTGCTCGGTGAGGGGACCGAATGGAACGGTCTCGCCGAGTTCCTCAAGTCGCAATGGAACTGTCCAGTCGAACGGTTCGATCCGCACATCGCGTCGGTCCTGTCGGGACTCGATTCCTCCAAGCTCCCCGAGTCCGCAAAGTTTGCACACGCGATCGGTCTCGCGCTGAGTCATTGCGATCGGCAGACTCCCGCCTTCGACTTGCTCCATCCGCATCAGCCCAAACCGAAACGCGATCCGCGCAAGCTGCAATTGGCGGTCGGCACGGCGGCCACATTGTTGATCGCCGCGATGGGGACGGCCTACGTCCAGTTGACCCTCTCGGGACTCGAACTGCAGATCGCGGACAAGCAGACGAAAGACGGCGATCTGACGTTGTTACTCAAGGCGGGACAGCCCGCGCTTGAGGCTTCGAAGACGGTGGAAGAGTGGGTCGTGCGCGACATGAATCAACTCAAACAACTGGCTGACCTGCATCAGATCATGCAAGGAACCGATCGGCTCTACGTGGCCGACTACAACTTTGGTCCCGCATCCGGCGATGCTCTTTCCAAGCTGGTCGCGAAGGGAAACGCCAAGGATCGCGCCGACTGGCCGCAGGTGGCCCAGCGTTTGGTCGATGCGCGGACTTATCGCCTGAAGCCGAAGGAACAGACTCAATCGAATCGCGATCCCGATTACCCGAATCGGTTTGAGCTGGATGCGGAACTCGTTCCAGCGCCGAAGTCCGCGCAGTCCGTTTCGACAGCAGGCAAGACGGAATCGAGTCCTGCTTCCGCAACCACGGCGACATCCGCCGAGTCCACCGTGACGGCAAAACCGTCCGACACGAAGGGCAAGTGATTCGAACATGCAACGGCGCGAACAGTATTTGATCGGTGGACTTATCGCCGCTGTCGTCCTGTGGTTGGGCGGCAGTTGGGTGAACAGCGCCGTCTTCGGACCGATCCAAGACAAACGCACCGCGCTGGCCAAGCTGACGAAATCTGTCAACCAAAAAGAAGACCTGCAACTGAGCCTCGCGCGGTCGAAGAAGCTGCTCAAGGGTTGGCAGGCGCGCAGCTTCCCGCCGGACCTCATCAAGACCAAACAGCGGCCGAATGCGTTGAACGCGCAGCGGCTGTACCAAGAGTGGCTGACCGACCTTGCTCAATTGAGCGGCTTTGAAGACTTGAAGGTCTCTCCCGACCGAACGACTCCCAAGGGAAACGTTTACGTGGCGTTCCTCGTGAAGATCGAAGCCGACGCACGTTACGAACAGCTCGTCAGTTTTCTTGATCGGTTCTATCAGACCGACTTGCTCCACCGCGTGACCTCGTTGCGAGTGCAAAGCAAAGAGTCCGAGGGCGACCCATTCTTTCAAGTGACGCTTGAAGCGGAGGGCCTCGCGCTGCTGGATGCTCCTCAGCGCCGCACGCTGTTCGCACAGACCCGCCTCGCCGAAGACCTGTCCGACGAGGCGACCGTGATGAAGGTCAACCGTGCTGAAGGCTTCCCGAAACAACCCGGCTTCCGCGTCCGACTCAAGAATGAATATTTGACCGTCACCGAAATCGCCGCGTCGCTCGAGGGAGTGACAGCTTGGACCGTCGAACGCGGTACCGACCGAACGACAGCCTCGGAATACTCGGAAGCGACGCTCGTCGAACTGACGCCGCTCAACGCGGCAATTCCGTCGCGAACGAAGGAAGAGTTTGAACGACTGCTCGAAACGAACATCTTCGTGAAGCCCGCTCCGCCCAAGGAATACCGGCTCAAACTCGGACCACTCGGAGAGAAGGTCTATTTGCGTGGCAGTCGGCCGTTTGAATTCACCATCGCCGCCATGGGCTACGACGCCGCCAAGGGCAAGCCCGACTTCACGCTCGTGGGGACGCCGCTGCCCGGCCTGCAACTTGACAAAGCCACCGGCAAGCTGACGTGGAAGCCGAATGAGTCTCAACCGGCCAACAAGTACCCGGTGAAGTTTGAAGTAAAGCATCCGTCTGCCGCTGGCGGCAAGCTGATCGAAACGTTGACGATCGCACTGCGCGAAACGAACACGCCCCCCAAGTTCGTCGAGAAGCCGGTTCCGTCCGTCATCATCGGCCGCGCGTGGAAGTTCACGCCCGAAGTCTCTGACGCTGAGTCGGCTCTCACCAAACTGATTTGGAAATTGGATGACTCCGCACCGGCTGGCCTGACCGTCGATGCGGCGACGGGCGAATTGAAATGGACTCCGGAAGACTCGATCCCCGTCGGCGAATCCTCCGTCAAACTGATCGTGACCGATGATGGTATGCCGCCGCAGTCGTCGTCCCTCGACTTGATGCTCAACGTGCAGGATGACTTGGCTCAGTTCACAAAATTGACCGGCTACTTCGCCAAGGACAACGACCGCCAAGCGATCTTCACCGATCAGTCGCGCGGCAAAGAGCGGCGGCTGCGTGTGGGTGAAACCTTCACCGTGGCCGACGTGACGGGGACGATCACGCTCATCGCCAGCAAGTACCTGATCTTCACTTCGGGCGATAACCTGATGCGACTCGAACTCGGCCAGTCTCTCCGCGAAGCGACACCCCAACCGAACGAAACTCCCGACGCGACTCAACCCGCGAACGTCACGACGCCTTGAGTGATCTTGGCGAGCGAACTGCAATGAAGGCTGGCCGCGCCGTCGCTTGGGAACATCGGTGGCAGCGTGATCGGTTTGGCCTTCATGGCGGGAGCAATCTTCGGTTCGCCGAGCCTTTCCCATTCGACTCGCTTCGCTTCCCCGTTGGACGCGCGTCCGCACACCACCTCAGCAGTCACGATGGCTCGTCGAGCAGACGTGACGGGACTTCCGTGAACGCGACGCGTTATGGGGTCGGAGTCGCAGCACCGACTTGTTGTGGGCCATTCAATCCCTTCAGCCAGGTCGCCGCAGCCGGGACGCCTTCGTTCACCATTGAGTTGTAATGGTCGCCGGTCGGGACGAGTTTCAGTTCGACCTTCTTGCCCGCCGCTTGAAGCTGTTGCGAGAAGGCTTGTGAGTCCCCGACCGGGACGTTGCTGTCGTCTTGAGCGTGGAACAAGAAGACGGGGCAGTTGATCTTCGCGGCGTGCGTTTTGGGTGAGCTTTGCTTGAGGAAGTTGGTCAGGTCGGGAAGCAACAGCCGTGTGGCCGCGTTGTTGGCGTCGGCCAGTCGCTTTTCGACATCGGAACAGGCGGCGAAGCCGATGCTCCCCGC
>JAYTXB010001039.1:0-2913 GCA_043743205.1 Schlesneria sp. | reverse complement strand
CCCGTTGAAAAACTGTAGGATGGCCTTCTAGGCCGTCGTTTTTCTGCGGGAAATCGGACGGGCAAGGTGCCCATCCTACGTTTTTCAACGGGCTGCTAGATGGAAAGCGGTTTCATGGGCAGAGTCTTCACGGCGTTCCGCGCCTTTTTTGGATCATTGTTTAATGGCGATACGGCACTGCGTGTCGGTCAAGCGTTGTCGGCGAAGGGTCTGCCCGCACCAGCCCCTTCCGTCGCGCCGTCCGCTCCGGAACCGAAGCCTGTCGAAATCAAAAGGCCCGAGCCGAAGAAGCCGACTCAAAGCGAAGCCATCACGCTGCTGGCAACCCTGCAGCGTGAAGCCCGTTTGATCGATTTTCTCAAAGAGGACTTGAGCGGCTACGCAGATGAGCAAGTCGGCGCTGCGGTGCGATCCATTCATCGCGACAGCGCGAAGGTTCTCGACCGCTTCTTCGGATTGAAGGCCGTCGTCGAGGATGAAGAAGGAGCGAAGGTCAACGTCCCCGCCGGGTTCGATGCCGCGCGGTTTCGCCTCACCGGCAAAGTGACCGGCGAGCCTCCATTCAATGGCACGCTCCAACATCACGGCTGGGAAGCGACCAAGTGCGAGTTGCCGCAGTTCACGGGCAGTGACTCGGCCGCGAAGACCGTCGCCCCCGCTGAGGTCGAGATTGGGTGAACCATGCAGCCAACGGATAAAGACCTCGCCGAGTTTGCACTTCTCGGATTGGAATACGTTTTCATTGGCCTGCCGAATCTCGTGGCTTGGGGAGATGAGGCCATCGAAACTCGAAACGATCCTCCAACGTGGGCATTCGATTTGTCGATGGCCACCAAGCTCGAAGATGCATTGTCGGTATTGAGGCAAATGCACTGGTTACGTGGTGAAGTGACGCAACTCATGCCGCAGAGACTTTTGTTTGTTTTGATGAAGCGAGATTGGACCTCGGGAAAGTTGCATTGGCGTAAAGCGTTGCCGCCATTGTGGCACTTACTTCCCGAACCTGATCGGCGACGCCGTCGCACGTTGCCGTTCGTTGATGTTGGTTTGATCCGCGACCTGTGCGGTTGGGTCGAATCCATGGACTTCATGTATGACAGCCCCATTACTGAGAACGAAATCATCGCGTTGCTTGAACAAGTCTTCGTGACCAGTGAGCCTGGATCGATTGCATTACCCAACTGGGTGTGACTCCAACTTTGTCTTTTCTGTGCCTTTTGGTGAAACCCATGCCTGCCAAGTACATTATTGGAATTGATCTCGGGACGACGAACAGTGCGTTGGCTTATGCCGCGCTCGACGCGGACAAGCCCGAGGTCACGTTGTTGCCGATCCCGCAGCTTGTCGCACCGGCGACGGTCGAGAATCGGAATCTGCTCCCGTCGTTTTTGTATCTCGCGCCGAAGATCGAGGCGGCATCGGGAGCCTACGATTTGCCCTGGGCCACCGATCGCGAGTTCGCCGTGGGTGAGATGGCTCGGCGGCAATCGGCCGAGTTGCCAGAGCGAACTGTCGGCGCGGCGAAGTCGTGGCTCTGTCACAGTCGCGTCGATCGGCATCAGGCGATCTTGCCGTGGGGTGCGGGAGACGATGTGGCGAAGGTCTCGCCCGTTACGGCGGCCCGTCGATATTTGGAGCATCTGGTCGCCGCGTGGCACGACGCTTTTCCGAACGACCCGATCGCGCAGCAGCAAGTGGTGCTCACCGTCCCCGCTTCGTTCGATGCCAGCGCGCGTGAGTTGACTCGCGAGGCCGCGACGCTCGCCGGGTTGCCCGATGGAATGGTGTTGCTGGAGGAACCGCAGGCGGCGGTGTACTCGTGGCTGACTACGACCGGGGACCACTGGCGGAAGCTGTTGAAGGTCGGGGACACGTTGCTCGTGTGCGATGTCGGCGGCGGGACGACAGACCTCACGCTGGTGGGCGTTGCGGAAGAGGAAGGTGAACTCGTGTTGAAGCGGCTCGCGGTCGGCAATCATTTGCTGGTCGGTGGCGACAACATGGACCTGGCCCTCGCCCATCATGTCGCCGGGCTGTTCGCGAAGAAGGGAGTGACGCTCGATCCGTGGCAGTCGGTCTCGCTGTGGCATGCGTGTCGGCAGGCGAAGGAAACGCTGCTCTCGCCCGATGGTCCTAAGAAACATCCGGTCAGTGTGCTGGGTCGCGGGAGCAAACTCATCGGCGGCACGGTCACGGTCGATGTGCCGCGAGACGCGACGGTCGATCTGCTCGTCGATGGCTTCTTCCCCAAGTGTGCGGTCGCCGATCGACCAGCTCGTCAACGGGCATCGGGCTTTCAAGAATTGGGTCTGCCGTATGAAGCCGATACCGGCGTGACGAAGCATCTCGCCGCGTTCCTGCAGAATCACGGGACGGATGACGGACAGCCAACTCGACCGACGTACGTCCTTTTCAACGGCGGCGTCTTCAAAGCGGAGGCGATGCGGACACGGTTGCTCGACACGTTGAAGGGCTGGTTCCCGGAGACCTCGCCCAAGTCGCTTGAAGGGACGCACGATCTCGATTATGCGGTGGCGCGCGGCGCGGCGTACTACGGTTGGGCGAAGGTCAAAGGGGGCGTGAGGATTCGAGGCGGAGCGGCCCGGTCGTACTATGTCGGCATCGAATCGGCGGGCCTCGCCATCCCCGGTGCCCCGCGTCCGCTGCGTGCGTTATGTGTCGTCCCGTTCGGTATGGAAGAGGGAACTGAACTCGACGTGCCGTCGGATTCAATCGGCCTCATCGTCGGACAGCCCGCGCACTTCCGGTTCTTCAGTTCGTCCATGCGCAAAGACGACGCCGAGGGAGTTCGCCTGCAACGCTGGACGGACGAAGAGCTGGCCGAAACCGACTCGCTCGAAGCGACGCTGCCGAAGGACGACGCCATCGACGACAACTACGTCCCCGTCAACT
>JAYTXB010001038.1:0-9721 GCA_043743205.1 Schlesneria sp. | reverse complement strand
CCAGTAGTGAGCGACCAGTTTGAAGATGTGAAAGTCGGCCAGGGCATCGCCGGGGGCCTTCGCCACTTTCTTGTGCAGGCCGTAACGACGTTCCGAGTTGATGAACGTTCCCTCTTTCTCACCCCAGCCGGCGGCGGGGAGGATCAGGTCGGCAGCACGTGCGGTTTCCGTGGTCGAATACATGTCCTGCACCACGAGGAAATCGAGCCGGTCCAAAATGTCGCGGGCTTGCGATTGGTTGATCCACGAATGAGCGGGGTTCGTCGCGACGACCCACAGCCCTTTGATCTTGCCGTTGAGAATTCCCTTCATGATCTCGGGATAGGCCCAACTGTTCACGGTCGGGATGCGGCTGTTGTCGATTCCCAAAATGTTCGAGACCTCACGCCGATCAGCTTCCTTCGTGAAGTCGCGACCGCCGAGCAGGCCGGTCGTGTTCGAGAAGAGCCGCGAACCCATCGCGTTGCACTGGCCGGTGATCGAGTTGGCTCCCGTCCCCTGCCGCCCCATGTTGCCCGTCATCAAAGCCAGGTTGATGATGGCCTGCGCGGCGCGAACGCCCTCGTAACTTTGGTTGATCCCCATCGTCCACCAGAACGAAACTCGTTCGCGCTCGTGAATCGTGCGGGCGACTTGGTGCAGGCTCTCGATGGAGATGCCCGTCGCGGCGGAGACGACATCCGGCGTGAACGGCTTCACGTGTGCGGCGAACTCGCCAAAGCCGTTCGTGTGCGCGGCGATGTAGTCGCGGTCGATCCAGTCGTTCTCGATCAGGATGTGCGCGAGGCCGTAGAACAAGGCGAGGTCGCTCTTCGGCTGAAGGGCCAGATGCTGAGTCGCGTTCATCGCGGTCTCGGTGCGACGCGGATCGACGACGATGATCTCGGGAGACCGCTTGTTCCGCATGACCCGTTCCCACAGGATCGGATGCGCGATGCAGACGTTGGCTCCGATGAGGACCATGCAGTCGGTCTCTTCAAAGTCCTGATACGTGTACGGCGGAGCATCGAAGCCGAACGACTGCTTGTAGGCGACGACCGACGTGGCCATGCACTGCCGCGTATTGCCGTCGCCGTGAATCAGCCGCATGCCAAACTTGGCGAGCGACCCAAGCAACGCCATCTCTTCCGTCGCGATCTGCCCTGTTCCCAGCCACGCGACCGCTTCGGGACCGTGTTCGTTTTGAATCTGCTTCATCTGCGAACAGAACGTCCGCATCGCGATGTCCCAATCGACCGGCTCAAACTTGCCGTGAGCGTTCTTCAACAGCGGAGTCGTCGCGCGGTCGGACGCCTTCAAAACGTTGAGAGCCTCCCAACCCTTTGGACACGCCATGCCAAGGTTCACGGGATATTCGGTGTTCGGCGTCAGACCGACCGCCTCACCGTCGCGCAGATGCACGTTGAGGCTGCATCCGGTCGAGCAGAACCCGCACGTCGAGGCAGTCGTCGCGTCAGGCCGTTGCCGACCCGGAACGACTCCCAGCCCAAACCCACCCGGCTGGAGCAGCATCTCGCGCGTATAGGCTCCGTCACGTTGATGCAGCAGTTCGGCAATCGTCATCGGTTGGAATCCTGAACCACGGAAGAGACGGAAATGCACGGAAGGAGGAAGGCGAAGGGAGAACCACGAATCTCACCAATGGCACGAATCAAGACAAAGGAGAAGGCGGAGATGATGCGGAGTCCGTTGGAATCTGTCCCAGGGATAAACTTGTTCGTTCGCTTCATGTTCTTCATCCGTGCCCCGGCTTTGCCATCCTTGCTACATCAGGAGTTGAAGAGTCGATTAGCACGGATGGCAAAGCCGGGGCACGGATGAAGTCAGAGGTGTGGCCACGGTGGCAGCAACTGGTCTTCGTCTTGATTCGTGAGATTCGTGGTCCGATCTTCTCGTCACGTCTTCAGCGCTCCCGGCATGCGCGGGGCGACGGCCGCGGTGAAGAAGAGGGTTCGTTCGAGCGTTTCTCCGATGATCGACAGGCCGAAGGAGGCGAGGCCAATGGCGGCAATGGCGGCTCCCGGTGTCGTGGCCGACTGATTGAGCATCAGGAACGGCAACGCGAGGCCGCCGATCGCCCCCGCCGCGAAGCGGCAGCGCGACCAGACGGCCAACTCGCCCACCATCAACCGCGCCGAACGGTTGAGCGGCGTGGCCTGTTTGCTGACCAGATGCCCGAACAGAGACGCCTCGAACAGCAACTTGGCCGCAGCAACAGAGATGATCCCGTGACACAGCCAGCGACCGTAGTCGGCCATCAAGTCACGCACGGAGAGCATGTCGCTGAATCCCGCCGACAACAGCGACACGGTCAACACGGCCGACAATCCCAGCCACAATGTCGTCAGTGAGAACTTCACAAACGTCTGCGATCCGCTCCAGAACGGGCGTCGCGTGTAGACATAGATCATCATCGAACAGAACACTCCGAACAGGCCCGCCGCCACGACGGCCGCTCCCAGCAAATATATGAACAAGCCTCTTGTTCCCTCGCCTCCCGCCTTGGGGGGGAGAGGATCAGGGTGAGGGGGGCTGATTGTGATTGGAGGCTCGGAAGTGTCGAAGGCTTCTCGAACAACCTCGTTCGTGTTTGGTGGCATCTGCTCACCCGTTGTCCCCCTCACACTAGCCTTCTCCCCCGCAGTCGGGGGCGAGGGGATAAGAGGCTCCCCACCAAACCACAACATCGCCGCATAGATCGCCGCCAGTTTCGCGAACAGACCGAACGCGACGATCTCGCGGCTGAGCCACGAGTAGCGCAGGCCGAGGACCGCGCGATAGGCCAGCAGCGGGCGACCGAGATGCAGCGTGGCCGCCGCGAGCGACAGCAGTCCAAAACCGAGGGCACTGAGCGCGTGAACCGGCAGCACGTGCGCGAGCGTTGTCGAGCCGAGTACGTTTGCGTGCAGAACCTCGCCGACCAGAAATGCACCGACGGAGAGCTGTGTCAGGACCAGCATGATGATCAGCGGCCAGTGAGCATGTTCGGCGTGGACTGCGTGATAGTCGGCGGGCAGCGTGTTGCGAGGCAGCGAACGCGACGACTTGTAGTTCGTTGTGGGCTGCGTGTAACGCGGGTCGGGCGCACCGGGCAGAAACGAATTGACTTCACAGTCGGCGGCGACATCACTCTTTTTGACGACCGCGATCCGGATCGCCTCGTGCGGACAAGCCTGCACGCACGCGGGGGCCTCGCCCACCGCCAGCCGCTGGCTGCACATGTCGCACTTGCGGACGATGCCGCGCTTGGCGTTGTACTTGGGCACCTCATACGGACACGCGAGGATGCAGTACTGACAACCGAAGCACTGATCGTCGAGATGCTTCACGATCCCGGTGACCGGGTCTTTTTCGTAGGCCCGCGTCGGACACGCATTCATGCAGGCCGGATCGAGACAGTGATGGCAGGCGGTCGTGACGTGTTGCAGCACCGGCAACAAGGCCGATCCGCCGTGCAGCAGTCCCACCTCGCGCCACGTCTCGTTTTCATCAAGTCCGTTCAGCGAGTGACACGCCGTGACGCACGCCTTGCAGCCCGAGCAACTATCGAGATTGACCTCGAACGCATACTGCTCGCCCGGTCCCGGAGGCGATGCGGGCAACAAGGCCGAGTAATACCGAGCCTGCAGCGGTTGTGATGCCCCGCGATGAAACTGCGAGAACCGTTCGACCGCCGTCAGGTCCTGCTGCTCCGCCAACAGCTCTTCCAAAAACGACGGCATCGGACTGACCGTTCGTTGCAGCGACTGCGATGAGGTCAACAGGGCGGTCATGGAACGGTGGTCAGACAAGAGGAAGCGGTTTGAACAGAAGGAAACAGAAGAGGGAGAACCGAGAGGGTCGAATGGCAGCGGCGATTAGTCAGTAAACAGGTGTCAGGTGGTTTTCGCCCCAACGGGGCTTCGGATACCAGCCTAGGGCCAGCGAACAATCTGAGCACCGTCTTGGGGATCCGTTGGAATAGCATCGTGCCCTGACGGGGCAGGGGAAACGGGCACTCGGCTTGTCATCAAATTCGCATTCTCATCTCTCCTGTGCCCTTTCAGGGCACAACCAAAATTCCACAGCGAACCCAAGGCGGCGTTCGCTCTGCTCACTTGCCCTGGGCTGATATCCGAGGCCCCTCCGGGGCGAAGAGATGTCACCAACAGGATGTTCAGAAGTTGAGAACGATGTTCTTGAGCTGAGCGATGTTCTTGAGCTGAGCATTGTTCATGCACTGAGTACGTCCTCGGCAAAGCTCCTCTCATGTCTTCCTTCGTTCACTTCTGTTCCAACTCGTCATCACGCAGGGGCACACGCGAGACACGCGCTGCCGCAGTGGCGTTGTTCGATCGCCGTCACTGTGGCCAACTCGTCTGAAGGAGGCAGCAGGACCAGCACGTCATCGCCATTGACCTTCACTTCGTAGGTGCGGATCGAGTAGTTCTCACCGCTGAGGCACGAGCCGTTTTCCAACGAGAAACTCTTCTTGTGCAGTGGACACGCGACCTTGGGAGCGCCGTTCAAGTCGCCAATGATGCCTCGCGACAGGACGAACTCCTGCTTGTGCGGGCACATGTTGTCGGTGGCATACCACTCGGCACGACTGGCGAAGTTGAAGACGGCGATCTGAGCATGCCCGTGCTTGACGGTCGCTCCCCCGTTGATCGGGAAGTCCCAGATTTTGCCAACGGCGGTCCAGATGTCTGTATGCACGTCTTGCCTTGTCCCCTCGCCCCCGTCTTCGGGGGAGAGGGCTAGGGTGAGGGGGGCTTTCGGAAGTCGAGAGTCGAGTGATGAGAGACGAGAGCCAGAAGAAGAGGTCTCCGTTCGGCGCGGGTCTCCTGACCCCGCCGAACCGCCGACCGAAGGTCTCCTCTTTTCTTCGTTGGGTTGACGAACAACCACAGAAGCAGCGAGACCTGCGGTCGAGACCTCGGCGGGGTCAGAAGACCCGCGCCGAACAGAGACGGCCGACTGCGGCTGCCCGATCGCCAACTGCACCAATTCACCCCACGGGGCCGGGTGTTTTTGTCCGCGTTCGCTGACGAACTCGATCGTTGGTTCGGTCTCGTCGGTGTTGACGAATTGTTGGAAGAGGCGGCGGCGCTCGGGATCGCGGACGACTTCGGCCCACTCGCACTTGTAAGTCTCGACGACGAATTGCATCTGGCGTTCGAGGTCCGCGCCGATGCCGAGCTTGTCGTGGACGATCACGTCGCGCAGATGGTCGATGCCGCCCTCCATCTTCTCCAGCCAGACCGATGTGCGCGTGAGGCGGTCAGCCGTTTGAACGTAGTACATCAGGAAGCGGTCGATGTACTGGATGGCCGTTTCTTCCGAGAGGTCCGCCGCGAGCAGGTCGGCGTGACGAGGCTTTGAGCCGCCGTTGCCGCAGACGTAGAGGTTGTAGCCCTGCTCGGTCGCGATCAGGCCGAAGTCCTTCGACTGCGCTTCGGCACATTCGCGGATGCAGCCCGAGACGGCCGACTTGAGTTTGTGTGGAGACCTCAAGCCCTTGTAACGGTTCTCGACCCGGATCGCGAAACCGACGGAATCCTGCACGCCGTAGCGACACCACGTCGAACCGACGCAGCTCTTCACCGTGCGCAAGGCTTTGCCATAGGCGTGACCACTCTCAAAGCCCGCGTTGACGAGCTCCTCCCAAATGGACGGCAACTGGTGAACTTCGGCCCCGAACAAGTCGATCCGCTGACCGCCGGTGATCTTCGTATAGAGGCCGTACTTTTTGCCGACCTCACCCAGCACGATCAGCTTTTCAGGCGTGATCTCTCCACCGGGCACGCGCGGGACGACCGAGTACGATCCGCCACGCTGAATGTTCGCGAGGAAGCGGTCGTTGGTGTCTTGCAGCGTCGTGTGGTCCATCACATTTTCGTTCCAGAGGCTGGCGAAAATGGAGGCGGCGGTGGGCTTGCAGACTTCGCAGCCATGCCCGTTGCCGTGCCCTGCAACCAGTGAGGCGAACGTGCGATAGCCCTTCACCTTCACGATGTCGAACAGTTCCTGCCGCGTGAACGCGAAGTGTTCGCAGAGCGACGTGTTGACCGTCTTGCCTGCCTTCTTCAGTTCACTGTTCAGAATGTCAGTCACGAGCGGCACGCAGCCGCCGCAGCCGGTCCCGGCCTTGGTGCAACTCTTCAAATCGCCGATCGTGCAAACGCCGCCCGCAATCGCCGAGCAGAGTTTTTGCTTGGTGACGTTGTTGCAGGAGCAAACTTGAGCCGCGTCATCGAGATCATCCACGCCGCCACCTGCTGCTGCACCGCCCTTGGGACCGAGCAGCAACTCGGATGGAGAGACTGTCAGCGGTTTCGCCGACTTACAGGTCATGAGCAGCCGCATGTAATCGTTCGCGTCACCGACCAGCATTCCGCCCAGTAACTTCTTCCCATCGAGCGACACGAGAATTTTTTTGTAGACCCCGTCGAACGGGTCCTCGAACGCGATGGCCTTCGCGGTCTTCTCGTCCGCCTCATAGTTGCCGAAGCTGGCGACATCGATCCCCATCAGCTTGAGCTTGGTGGACATGTCGGCCCCGGAGAACACGCGAAGCGGAGCCTCTGCTCCTGTCCCCTCGCCCCCGTCTTCGGGGGAGAGGGTTAGGGTGAGGGGGGCTTTGGGAAGTCGAGGTTTGTCCGATGCAGTGTCATCCGGGAATGAAGAGGTCGATGAGGGAACGGGAGCGTCATCATCATTCAGCCCCCTCACCCTAGCCCTCTCCCCCGCAGAGCCGGGGGCGAGGGGACAGGAGCAGAGATTCGCCGCCACGATGTCGGCCATGTCGTAACCGGGAGCGACCAGCCCGTAGATCATGCTGCGATGGAGGGCGCATTCGCCGATGGCGTAGATGTCGGGGTCACTCGTTTGGAGCGTGTCGTTTACGGCAATGCCGCCTCGTGCGCCGATTTCCAACCCGCTTTGTTTGGCTAGGTCGTCGCGAGGCCGGATGCCTGCGGAAACGACGATCATGTCCACATCCAGTTCGGTGTCGTCGTTGAACTTCAGCCCCTCGACGCGACCGTTGCCGAGAACTTCCTTCGTCCCCGTGTTGAGATGGACCATCACTCCGAGAGCTTCGATCTTCGAGACGAGAACCTTCGAACCTTTGTCATCAATCTGGCGCGGCATCAGGCGCGGAGCGAACTCGATGACGTGCGTCTCTAGGCCAAGGTCGTGCGTCGCCTTAGCCGCTTCCAGCCCGAGCAACCCGCCGCCGATGACGGCCGCGACGGGAGCCTGCACGATGACCGGTGCCGAGGTTCCCTCGACCTCGGCCTGCGCGCGGCGAGTCGCCTCAGCCTTCAATTGTTCGGAGTACGCGATCATGTGCTGGAGGTCTTCGATCGTGCGATAGACGAAGACACCCGCGTTTTTGATCCCCGGCACCTGCGGCACAAACGGGTACGAGCCGGTCGCCATCACGATCGCGTCGTATTCGATCTCGACCCCTTTGTCGGAGCGGACGATCTTCCGTTCGCGATCAATCTCACAGGCTCGATCGCCGATGTGCAACTCGATGCCGTGTTCGAGATACCACTCCTTGCGAGCCAGCATCAACTTCTCGGCATCGCGGTGAGCAAAGAAGGTCGTCAGGCCCATTCGGTCATAGGCCGCACGCGGCTCTTCACAGAATGTGACGATGCGATACTCGCCGGAAACGTCGTACTCGATGAGCTTCTCGCAAAAGCGATGGCCCACCATTCCGTTACCGATGACGACGATGATCTTGCGGGGTCGAGGAGCAATCATGACGAACGGCCTTGTGACGACATGTAATAGCCAACCACTCCACCGGGCTTGTCCCGGTGGCTCGCAAGTCGTTGCACTACTCAAACAATTTCACCGACCACCAAATCCACGCTCTGATGTTCAGTCGTTCCTCTCCTGGCGTTCGTGTCTTTCGTGGTTCAAACTCTTTGCGTCATGAAGAGCAGCCAGAACCACAAATCTCACGAATGGCACAAATCAGGAACGGACGGTTGAGTCGAGTGAGTTCGATGCGTCGAGTAGTGCAGAAACCTGGCTTCCAGCGGGGCAACCCCGAGGGAGCGGTTTGAATCTTTGAATCGCAAGGCAATCGGCTTGCCACGGAGCCGCCGATTGCACGATTGGGCAACGCTGTTCGGATAGCCGAAGCGGCCGTGCGCGAAACAGCCTCGCGCCAGCGAGTCCTCGCGCTGGCGCTGTTGGTGGCACTCCGCCGCATCACAAAACGCCGAGTTCAATCGCGGGCAAAGTTGCCTGAAATCGTGGCAGCCACACTGCGACCTCAACTGTGAATTAAAATTCATAGAAACGGTCGAACAATCCGCAGCGCTTTGAATCAGGCGATTTCCCTGACGAGTGCTGTGTGAGTCTCCGAAGGTCTTGTCGATTTGACACGACTCAACGGACTGACACGCTCGACGGCACACCGCTTGCTTTTCGACACGCCATCATGGTCGCTCTCGCCTCACTTCTGCACTCTTGGAAACTGATGCCAAACGGATCGCAGCCCGTTGTGTTTGTGGTGGGCGAGCCCGAGTTTGCGCGCCGATGGATCGGATTGTTGCGACCGAGCGAAGTGCAAACTCGAGCCCTTCGATCGGTGGTCGATTTTCCGCGTGAGGACGATTCGCCCGGTTGCATCTTGATGGTGCTGACCTCAGAGCGAGAACTCGACGGACTGCAAACGTGTGCGCGCTGGTTGGCCCTGAGTGACGAGCGACCGCTGCTGGTCTTGGCCTCGTCACCCGAACTGGTTCGCCTGTTGAAGCGACTCGCGGCGGGTCGCGTCGAAGTGTTTGAAGCGACGGAGCCGCCCGAAACGATCCTCGCGCGAGTCCTCAACGCCGCCACGGGCGATGTTGAACGCCGTCGTCGCCGCGCCGCATGGTCAAAGATCGCCGAACGCTTTCGCTCGCTGACGACCAAGGACCGCGAAGTCCTCGACCTGCTGCTGGAAGGTATTCCCAACAAGTCGATCGCCATGAAACTGACTGTCACCGAGCGCGCGATCGAAATGCGACGCGCCAGCCTGATGAAGAAGCTCCACGCCCGCTCACACGCCGAGCTGATCCGGCTCGTGACACGCTACGAAGTCGTCGAAGGCTTCGGCCTGTCGCTGCCGATCGAGTGAGTCGTCCGTAGGATGGGCACTCTTTTGCCCGTCGAGTTTTCAGAGGAGCGCCGAAGACAAAACGGCAGTGCCGCGAACACGGAATGTACCTCATGCAGTGGAAACTGACGCGACGAGCCGCGCGGATTATCACGGCACCTACTGTAGTTTTGTCGCTCCGCCGACAAGACATCCCGTCGGCGGAGCGACGGGACTACAGTAATGCGACCGTGCGTCAATTTCGGCCGCGTGAGGTATAGGTCGCGTGTCCCCCGTCGAGTTTTCAGATGAGTGCCGAAGACAAGACGGGCAAGAGTGTGCCCGTCCTACGGCCAACTCCTTGGACGTGTTGCCGCTCAGATCGTCTGCTGTTCGCCCCGTTGAATCTGCCGCACGACGAGGTGCAGCCAGACGAGACTGATGACGGTGATGGAGAAGATCACCCAGAACATCGACTGGGGCTGGCCCGTCCATTGCTTGAGGTAAGCGAACAGCGGTGGCATCGCGAAGCCGCCCAGCGCGGCTAGGCAACCGACGAGTCCCACCACAGCACCGACATCCTTCGGGTAATACTCGGGGACGTACTTGATGGTCGAGGCCTTGCCAATTCCCTGCGTG
>JAYTXB010001037.1:0-6314 GCA_043743205.1 Schlesneria sp. | reverse complement strand
GCGGCGCTCGCTTGGGCTGCGCTGGCCCTGGGCTGATCTCCGAGGCCCCCTTGGGGCGAAATCATGAATAGCGCAACTTCTAAAAGCGTGAGCGAGGGACCGCAGTGACGGAGAGTACCATCCGGACATACGAGGCAAATCACGTCGCTGCGACCACAGGCTGAACATAGGCCCACGCGACGACATCGCCCGTACTCGTAACGACGGTGACTCGCCGCCGCTCGTACTCGTGACCGATGAGCTGTCCCGGTGGAATCTCTTCCAACTCATCGCAGCCCGCGAGCGTCGTGTCGTACTTGTCAAGCTTCAAATAGAACAGCTCTCCCTCGACAAGACCGCTCTCCTGCGGAGCAATCATCAGGGGACGCCGCCGCGCGTAACCGAGCAAGTTGGCCGGAATGACACGCTCGTAATGCCCATCCAAATAGTGATGGTTCTCATGCCCGCGACGCAGCGTCCCGAACACAAACAACGGCAGTCGTTCCGAAGCATCCACGGGCGGCATCGCACTCTCTCTCCCTCAACAACGCGTCAAATCGTCATCGCGGTAAAGCCGCCATCGACCAGCAGGTTATGGCCGGTTAGGAAGCTGCCCGCTGTGGGCGAGGCCAACAACAGAATGCCACCGGCGAGTTCTTCCGGCGAGCCGAAGCGAGCCATCGGGGTGTGACGCATGATGTTCTCCACGCGATCCGGCGTGAGAACTTTTTTGTTCTGTTCGGCCGGGAAGAAACCGGGCGAGAGGGCGTTGACGCGGATCCCCTGCGTGCCCCATTCGCGCGCGAGGTTCTGGGTCAGACTCAGGACCGCCGCCTTCGAGAGCGAGTACGTAAAGACGCGCGACAGCGGTGGCCCGGCGCTGACCGACGCGATGTTGATGATCGAACCCTTTGTCCCGCGCTCCAGCATGTACTTGCCAACGACCTGACAGGCGAGTCGCACACCACGCAGGTTGACGTTCAGAATCCGCTCCCACTCGTCCTCACCGATATCGAGGAACGGGGTTGCCGAGTTAACACCCGCACCGTTGATGAGGACATTCGCCTCGCGGTTGCTCGCCTTGAGATGTGTCACGAGTGCGTCGAGGTCTTCGCGCGAAGTCGCCTCGCACTTGAAATATTCGGCCGAACCACCGTTCGCGGTAATCGAAGCCACTCGCGCCTGACCGTGCTCGTCATTGCGACCGACCACCAGCACGTGTGCCCCCGCGCCCGCCAGTGCCTCACAAAACGAGCCACCCAATGTTCCGGTTCCACCCACCACAACAGCCGTCAATCCGTCGAGGCCGAACATGTTCTTCAAATAATCAGCAGACGACATCTCAGCAGATTCCTCGTTGTAGGATGGGCACCTTGCCCGTCCGTGGTGGTTGGAAATGGAGAGCGGTGAAGCGAAGACGGACGGGCAAGGTGCCCATCCTACGAGTCACATTGGACCGATCAGCCGATGAACTCGATATCGACCGGGTTCGGGATGATCTTGGCGTCGTAGGCTCGTTTCAGCAGGAGGGCGACCGCTTCACGGCCTCGCTCGCCGAAGTCGATCGTCCAGTCGTTGACGTACATTCCGACGAACTTGTCGGCTTGGCTGCGGTCCAAGTCACGGCCGAACTGCAGCGCGTAGGCGAGGGCTTCCGCGCGGTGGTCGAGCGCGTATTGAATGCTCTGCTTGAGCAACACCGTCACTTCGTCCATCGCCTTGCGGCCGAGGTCGCGACGGATCGCGTTACCTCCCAGCGGTAGCGGCAGTCCGGTGTCTTCCATCCACCATTTCCCAAGGTCCACGATCAGATGCAGCCCGTCGTTCTGATACGTGAGTTGCCCCTCGTGAATGATCAGCCCCGCATCGACCTTGCCGGCCTTCGTCACCGCGAGAATCTCGTCGAACGGATAGAAGACGGGTGTGAAGTCATCACCCAGCGCAAGCCGCAGCGCCAAGAACGCAGTCGTCAGTTTGCCCGGAATGGCGATCGTCTTGCCTCGGAAATCGTTCAGGCTCCCCGGCTGACGAGCCACGATCATCGGGCCGTAATTGTCTCCCATGCTGCACCCACACGCACACAACGCGTACTTGTCGGTCATGTAGGCATAGCCGTGCAGGCTGACGGCGGTCAGTTCCAACTCACCCTTCAGCGCTCGATCATTCAGTGTCTGAATGTCCTGCAGCGTGTGAGTGAACTGGTATTCGCCCGTGGGAATCTTGTCGTTCGCCAAGGCATGAAACATGAAGGCATCGTCGGGATCAGGGCTATGGCCTACGCGGATGAGCATGGTGGTAGTCGATGGTCTAGTGTGGAAGGTTGATGGTCAGAGAGACCGCTTGCAAACTTGCGGCTATTGAGGCGAGGCATCATAGTCGCACCCGCAATGACTGGCCACGAAGCCGACACCACTCAACCTTCCACCCTAGACCTTCAACCCTGCCATGCCTCGCTACCACCTTCCCGACACCACCGCCGCTCTGACCGACCGGCTCATCATGGACCAGATCGGCAAGGGAAGCCGCGTCCTCGATCTCGGTTGTGGAGACGGTCGTCTGCTGTGTCGCTTGCGTGATGAAGGCGATTGCTCTGTCCAAGGGATTGAGCTGGATCATGCCGGAGTGATCGAATCAATCTCGAAGGGGATGCCCGTCATTCAGGCGGACCTAGACGGAGGCTTGGATGAAGTCCCCGAGAACTCCTTCGACTACGCGGTTCTCAGTCAGACGTTGCAACAAGTGCGACACCCAAAAGAACTGCTGCAACGGATGCTGCGTGTCGCCAAGCAGGCGGTCGTGCTCGTCCCCAACTATGGGCACTGGCGAGTGCGAGTCCAAATCCTGCTGCAAGGCCGCACCCCGATCACCGGTTCACTGCCGTATGACTGGTACAACACTCCGAACCTACACTTTTTGTCGATGCTCGATTTCCGAGACCTCTGCCATAACATGCAAATTCGGATCGTGAAGGAGACTCCGATCATCCACGGCCGCGCAGCCACGGGTGCTTGGGCCGCTAACCTGCGCGCCGACAGTGCCCTCTACGTTTTGCAGCACGAGTAATTCAACTATTGTTTCGTCTTCGCCCCGTGCGGATCCGAGTGAGACGCTTAGCCGCAACGCCAACGGCGTGCGTGCGATCAACGGTTCGCCGCATTCGCTCCCACGCCGTTGGCGTGGGGCTAAACTTGGAGATGTCTCATGTATTCGCACGTGGCTAAACCTTGCACGGCCAAGAGTGAGATGTATTAAGCGAGCCGTTTGCCGTGAGGCCACGGGTTTCCTGCGGCGATCAAGAACCCGCAGCCTGACGGCATGCGGCTCGCCTGTGTCTCAACCCTTGGCCGCGCGGGGTATAAACGAAATCTCACCACCCTCACAGGAGTCCAGTTCATGCGTTATCTACTACCGCTTGCTCTCATGATTGGAATGGTTTCGCCGCTGTTGGCTGCCGATCCACCGAAGGCCACCCAGCCCGATCAGGCTGCGCTCGAACAAGCCTTCGCCGACAAGCTGACGGGGGCCTTGCTCGTCGGGTCGTTCTCGACTGACGGTAAAGACGGCAAGGCGGGTGACAAGTATCAGATCGCCAGCGCGAAGAAGTTGCAGGGCGACACGTGGCTGATCACATACAAGGCGAAGATCGGCGAGCAGATGGTGGACCTGCCCATCGCAATCAAAGTCCTGTGGGCGGGCGACACGCCGGTGATGACACTCGACGACTTCACGATCCCCGGCGTCGGCACGTTCTCCGCGCGCGTCCTCTTCCACGGCGACCGCTACGTCGGCACGTGGCAACACGGCAAGGTCGGTGGTGCGATGTGGGGCAAGGTCGAGCAGTCGGCCGCTCCCAAATCCGACACCGAGAAAAAGTAAGCTGTCGCGTGTGATATCGCGATCGCCAAACCGCCTGAGTCAGTGACTCATTGCGATCCGGCACTGATGGACTTGTGGCCCGGATGCTTTGTGCGTCCGGGCCACATTCGTTCCGCGAGGTCGTTCATGAACCGACAACCCTTCGCCATGCCACCTCAGTCTTGGGAATCGCGCATGACGCCGTGGTTTGCTCGCGCGTGGTTCCCGATCATTCGGCGAGAAATGCGGAACAAGGCCGACATTCAACATGTGGACATTCACGGGCTGGAACAGCTGCGAACGGCGGTCGAGTCCGGCGCGGGAATCCTCGTCACACCAAACCATTCGTTTCACTACGACTCGTACGTCCTCGGACACGCAGCGCACGAAGTGGCTCGACCGTTCCACGTCATGGCGGCGTGGCAGGTCTTCCAAGCGGCGACACCGTTCCAGCGATTCCTCATGCAGCGAAGCGGCGTCTTCAGCATTGATCGTGAGAGCGCAGACCTCGGGGCCTTCAAACGCGCGGTCGAGATTCTGCGGTCACACTCCTGCCCGCTCGTCATTTTTCCCGAAGGAGACATCTATCACACAAACGATCGCGTCAGTCCGTTTCGCGAGGGAGCCGCCGCGATCGCGTTGTCCGCCGCCAAACGCTCAGGCCGGCCGACCGTCATCATTCCCGCCGCGATCAAGTGCCGTTACGTGACCGATCCGACGCCGGGACTGCTCGACCTGATGAGCCGCCTCGAACAGAGCCTCCACTGGCGGCCTCACACGCACCTGCCGCTGCCCGAACGGATCTATCGCTTCGCGGAAGGACTGCTCTCGCTAAAGGAGCTGGAGTATCTCGGCCACCACCAATCGGGAACGGTTCAATCGCGAACCACCGCGTTGATCGAGCATCTCATCGACGAACAAGAGACACGGCACGGTATCGAACAGCGAACCGGTACGGTTCCCGAGCGAGTCAAAGAACTGCGACGCCATCACATCGAACGGCTCTCGGTGGGGGAAGCTGTTGTCGATTCTGAGCGGCACGGCGCTAGCCGCCGGTCGGACGCGTCACCGAGGGCAAGCGCCGTGCCGCTCACCAAATCCACGCCATCTCTGACCGACGTTGAACGCCGCCACCTCGAACGCGATATGGAAGATCTCTTCTTCGTGATCCAACTCTACAGCTACCCCGGTGACTACGTAGCCGAGAAACCGTCGATCGAACGGATCGCCGAAACGCTCGACAAGTTCGAGGAGGATGTCCTGCGCGTGAGGTATCCGACTCCGCGCGGCACTCGTCACGCCACAGTCCGCTTCGGCGAACCGATCGCGTTGTCGAATGAGAAAGCTCCGCGAGAAGCGACCGCCGCCCTGACAACTCAGTTGGAACAGCGCGTCCAAGAACTGCTGAATCTGTCGTGACCGTGTGTGCCCGAAGAGGAAAGGCGGAACCACGAATCTCACGAATGAAGAAGCGGCGGGAAGAAAGAGGAACACTGATCGACGCTGATCTTCACTGATCCGAAATGAAGCAGGATCGGTCGTGAAGGCCGATTCACTCTCGTTCCCAAGCTCCAGCTTGGCGAACGTACTCCACCAAGCTCCCGCTTGGCGAATTGCCGACGAAGCTGGAGCTTCAAGGCATGGCGTTCCCAAGCCGGAGCTTGGGAACGAGAACCACCGCCGCCGCCGGCTACCGTAAACGCCTGCGTCCATTGCAGCGCACCATGCTGACGGTGATAGACCGAGTTGCTCACGCCAGTAGTGCCGGGTGGAGCTTGGCTTTTCCTTCTGCTCCGATCAGGCGTTGGTCGAGGCCCTGGAAGTTGTAGGTCAGCTTGAACGGATCGAGTCCGAGCAGGTGCAGGATCGTGGCTTGCAGGTCGCGCACGTCCATCGGGTTTTCGGTGATGTAGTAGCCGATGTCGTCGGTCTTCCCATACGTCTGGCCACCTTTGATCCCCCCGCCCGCCAGCAGCATCGAGAAGGCGTGCGGGTGATGATCGCGACCGATGAACGGCTGGTTCGGAGCGTTGTTCTGCTGCATCGGCGTCCGTCCGAACTCACCCCCCCAAATGATGAGCGTCTCCTCGAAGAGGCCGCGTTGCTTGAGGTCTTTGATGAGTCCCGTCAATGCCCGATCGATCTGCTGCACCTTGATTGGCAGGATCGTGGGGATGTGTTCGCCGGGACTGACGCCGTGATGATCCCAGCCCCAGTCGTAGATTTGCACGAACCGCACACCCGCCTCGACGAGTCTTCGCGCGAGCAAGCAGTTGTTCGCCAGAGCCGCGTCGGTCCCCTTGTAGACGACGCGCGGATCGGAGGCCGCATCGGACTCCGGCACGAAGCCGGGCTTCGCACCGTACAGGTCGAGGATGTGCTGCGGCTCCTTCGAGATGTCCATGATTTCGGGGACCGACTGCTGCATCCGATAGGCCAGTTCGTACTGGGCGATGCGCGTGATCGTCTCGGGGTCGCCG
>JAYTXB010001036.1:0-2213 GCA_043743205.1 Schlesneria sp. | reverse complement strand
TGAAGGTGCAGTACAAGATCGAGGGGACGAAAGCGGGAGCCGAAAGTCACGAGCAACCGGGCCTGGTCGTCCACTTCTACGACGACAACCGCCGCCTGTTCGAGAGCATTACGGTCGGCCCCTGGATCGGCACGACCGACGATTGGCGCACGGTCAACAAGACGATCACCGTCCCGCCGAAGTCGCGCGAGATGATCGTCCGCATCGGCCTCAACGGCGGGACCGGCAAGCTCTGGTTGGACGATGTTCAACTCACGCCGAAGCCACGATGATGGCGCGCGCCTGGCCAACGTGAGATGGCCGAGTTGGGATGGCTGAGTTGGAGGTTGCCCACGCGACGCAACGGCTCATCTTGGGCCACGAGAAGTCAATCTATCCCTCTCGCGGCCATGCGTGAGATGTTTTAGGCGAGCCGTGTGCCGTAAGGCCACGGGTTTCTGGCAACGATCAAGAACCCGCAGCCTGACGGCAGGTGGCTCGCCAAAGTCTCCTGTTTGGCCGCGTGCGGTATAGATTGGTAAGTGCGAGTCCCGCAGCGATGGGCCACACGAGGAATGCGATGCGAACGTTCTCTTTCAGACGGTTGATCCCGCTAGCAGCGGTGTTCTGCTTTGGCGTCTGGCATGGCGTGGCGTGTGACCGCGCGTTGGCTCGGCGTCGAGTTCCCACCAGTTCACCGCCCGTGTCACCGTCGCAACGCTGGCTGCCAGTCCCCCAAGGTCCCTTGGCCAGTCCACGTCAGCAGGTACAGTGGCTTCAACAACTGAAGGACGGGTTGGGAGCCGAGAGCCGTTCGCCGACACTCCCACCGTTCGACCCCGAGCAACTGAAGCGGCTGCAAGAGACGATGCAGCAGATGGCGGGCGGGCGTTCCAATGTCCCACCGCTTCCCAAATTGGACGGCTTGTCGCCAGAGCAGATGTCCCAAGCGTTGTCCGATCCCGCGCTGCGCGAGCAAGTCCGTAAGCTGCTCGAACAGTTCCGGACGCAAGGCCAGCCCACTCGTAACGGAACGGCTCCCGATTCCCCAAGCGGCGCGAATCCCGAAGCCTTGCCGCGCGAGTTGCAGGAGTTGATGCAGCAGATGACCGACCAACCCAGTCATCTGCCAAGTAACCCAGCTCAGAGCCGCCTCACATCGAAGCGCGATTCCGCCGAGACGGCGTCCACGGAGCGCGAACCCGGCGGTAGATCGCGCTCCCGGAAAACCATCGCCGAGCAGAGAACCGATCGGACCAGCAGAAAAACCGGATCGCCAACGTGAGACGCGAATTACCGCCTCGTCCGAAAGCCCGAGTCGCAACTCACCGTCACTCGGAGCAGATCGTCGGCCCGCAGTCGTGCCACCCACTGGGGAAGCGACCACAGCGAGGCCAGCACCGCCGTCTGAGGCTCCCGCGTTGCCACGTTTGTCACGCCAGGCAACTCCGCCTCTCAACTCTCAGCCAGCGCTCAACGCCTCCTCCTCCAGCGAACCTCCGAGCCGTTGTGTGTTCCGAAGACTCCACACACCCTACGCGACTGCCATCAACGGGTAAATCTTGCTGACGATGAAGCCGTCGCGAGACATGCCGTCGATTGTCCCAGCTGCGCCGGCTGGTGGGGTGCCGGACGGTGAAGCAGCGGCTGTCGTTCCACTCGGCGCAGCGGCGGAAATGTAGTCGGCATAGTCCTGAGCGACCGCTGAAAGGATCGCCGCCGCAATCGCGGCGATCTCTTGCACTCCTGCCGCGTCATCGGCGATCACCCCGGTCTTTTTGTCGTCGGCTTCCCTGTTGGAATCCGTATCGAGAGCGTCGATCTCCGCTTCAAAGGCCGCTGGGTGGCCCGGCTTGCATCAAGCCGGGTGCGTCAGCACAAAAAACTTTGAGTGGACGTTCTGTGGAGTGGGACGCTCGATCTTGTTCAATGTTCGTACCGAAGCTTCTTGTCACCCCGCGATATTCGGTTCCTGACACCTTTGTTTTCCCCGAACAGGCTTGGCGAGACTTGAAGCTCGGCATCAAGGTCAAGGTGATTCGGTTGAGATCTTCAACCGGAAAGCCATCAAGCTGAGAACGTCAGCAGTCCTCTTGGAAAGCAATTCGGCATCCCGCACAGGCACGGGGCGGACTCACCGCCGACAGCACCTCGAAAACTTCCCGCCGGGACGAACGGTCCACCGGACGGAACGGCCATCGGTCCCATCGGAACGGCCGAGTTTCGCGCCGGAA
>JAYTXB010001035.1:0-2722 GCA_043743205.1 Schlesneria sp. | reverse complement strand
ACGAGCGACGACAACCCGTCTCTCGACGCCCAAGTTCCCGAGTCGATCATGGCGATCATGAAGCTCGATGACGCCGATCGTTCACCCGCTCAACAGGCTCAATTGTGGAAGCACGTCGCGGGGATCGCACCACTCACGCAGCCGCTCCGCGACCAGATTGCCGCGCTGCGAAAAGAGATCGCGGCTGTGCCGATCCCTCAAACACCGATCCTGCGCGAGTTGCCCGAGACCAAACGGCGCACGACCAAGCTGCACGTGCGCGGCAACTTTCTCGAACAGAGCGACATCGTCGAACCGGCGGTCCTCGCGAACTTTCACCCGCTCGCGCCCGAGTCACCTGCCAATCGGCTCGGTGTCGCCGCGTGGTTGACTCACCCCGACAACCCGCTCACCGCGCGTGTCGCTGTGAACCGCGTCTGGTCGCAATTCTTCGGTGCCGGTCTCGTCGAGACGCAAGAAGACTTCGGCTCGCAGGGACAATCCCCGACTCATCCCGAGTTACTCGACTGGCTGGCGGTCGAGTTCAGCCAAGGTTCGAGTGCCGGTGCCGATCGCGCGGCAACCCACGTGCAGCCGTGGTCTCACAAGCGGCTCTGCCAACTGATCGTGATGAGTGCGACGTATCGCCAGTCGTCGCGGGCGTCGAGTGACCTGCTCGCGCGAGACCGCTTCAATCGGTTGCTCGCACGCGGACCGAGGTTTCGATTGGAAGCGGAGATGATTCGCGACAATGCCCTCGCCGTGTCGGGGTTGCTCAGTCGCAAGATGTTCGGGCCGTCGGTCATGCCGCCTCAACCCGACGGCATCTGGCAATCGACCTACAACACGACGAAGTGGGAGACGAGCCAAGGCGAAGATCGTTATCGACGCGGCCTATACACGTTCATCAAACGAACGACGCCGTATCCCGCGATGACCACCTTCGACGCACCGAGCCGTGAGCTGTGTACCGTCCGCCGTATCAACACGAACACGCCACTGCAAGCGCTCGTCACGCTCAACGACCCCGCCTACATCGAAGCGGCGCAGGCGCTCGCGCGACGCATGGTCAAGGAAGCGGCATCGAGCAAGCTCGAGGATCGGATCGCAGTCGGACTGCAACTCGCGCTGCTCAGACCCGCCCGTCCCAACGAGATCACCGCGTTGACCAAACTGTTTGACAGCCGCCGCGCACATTACGCGACTCATTTCGACGAGGCCGTTCAGCTCGCCACCAATCCGCTCGGCCCGCTCCCTGCCGGACAAGACGCGGCAGACTTGGCAGCCCTCACGGCGGTCGGCAATGTGATCTTGAACCTCGATGAATTCGTGACGCGGAACTGACTCCTGACATTGACTCTGTTTTGCCCTTTTCCCAAGCTCCCGCTTGGGAACCGGCCTGCTCGAAGCTCCAGCTTCGAGTAGGCTGGAGCAAACGCGAAGCGGGAGCTTCCAAGCCGTGCGTTCCCAAGCTGGAGCTTGGGAACGAGAATGAATCCCCCCAACTTGAACCGACGCTTAGGACCGGTGCATCAATGACTGTCGGAGTTTGGTGAGCCGGGTGCCGTGAGGCCCCGGACTTTCCGGCAAAGAACCCGGGGCCTCACGGCACCCGGCTCACCTCGTTCATGAGATTGATACTGCGCAGTTGTTGATGCGCCGGTCCTACGACGCTCATCGGTTCCGCAGGCCCCAGCCTTTGGAGCCAGTCGCGGCGGGCGACTTGGTTGGGCTGCGTGAGGTCTTGCGAGGTGATGAGATCGCTTCGGCCTTGGCCTGTTGAACTTGGGAAGGCTGATCGTCGTCTTCGGTGTAACGCAACCGGGAGGCACTCGCCGGGCTGAAAGCTGGGTCGTGCATGACGGGCTTGTTCGTGGTGGGCATCGCGGGCGGTGGAGGTGGCAGTTGCGGCGTTGTTTCCAAAGCGGGAACCGGACTGCCGGGAATCGTCTGGCCCGGTCCATACCACGGCGCACCGTTTTCGTCGAAGACTTGATCGGGACCGGGCAACGCTCGCAACGGCCCGTGAATGTTTTCGGCTTCGCTTTCGATGTAGTGCAGGCGTCCCATCTCGACATCCTTGACCGATTCTTCGTCCATCGGCCCACCGATGACGCGCGGTGTGAGGAACACCAACAGTTCCACACGGCGCGTGCTGCGCGAGTCGTACCGGAACGCGGCTCCGATCAGCGGCAGGTCGCCCAAGAACGGCACCTTGTTCGTGAAGGACTCATCGCGCGTGTTGATCAGTCCGCCGATCACGACCGTCTGCCCCGTCTGAACGCTGATCGTCGTGTTGGCACGACTGATATCCAAAATGGGCGACTCGATTGTCCTTCCGGTGGCGTCTGTCGAAAGTGGCACACCTTCTTTTCGGTACTGGCTGCGCTGCGCGGAGACCTGCATGAACACCTGTCCGTCCGACGTGACGCGGGATGTGCAAGTTAGCCCAATCCCAACGTCGTTGGGCGTTACGACAGGAGTGTTTACCCCTGTTGTCCCGTTGGGTGTAAAACTGGTAATGGTCGGCACCTTCTGACCGCTGAAGATTTCCGCAGGGACGTTGTCCAGAGCACGGATTTGTGGGCGACTCAAAATTTGAATCCGTCGGTGAGCTGAGAGCGCACGGAGCAGAGCGTTTACTGATTCCGACCCGGCAGACAACACGAGTCCGCCGAAGCCGAGATCACCGTTCACTCGTCCCAAAGAGAAGTTGCTCAACCCCTGTGATCCCAATGATGAC
>JAYTXB010001034.1:0-2881 GCA_043743205.1 Schlesneria sp. | reverse complement strand
CAGCCTCGGTCGTCTTGGGTGAGGTTGCCTCTTGGGTCGTGTTGGAGTTGGGTGGGCGTGGTTGATCCAGCGTTGGTGATTGCTTGGAGTTCGTGGGTGGGGCCGTGGGTTCTGGTTTGGGTTTGGGTGTTATTGGTGAAGGATTGCCAGTCGTTGACGGGGGGCAGGTTCCAGCTTTGTGCGTCGCCGTTGGTGCGGGTCCAGTTGGTGAGGCGGTTTTGGGGGTCGAAGCCGGATTGGCCGGTTGACCATGAGTATGGAGCCATCACGCCGGAGCGGGTTTCGCTCGTCGGGTTTTTGTTGGCGTCGTAGGTGTAGTCGATGGATTCGACTCCGACGGCGTTGATGCTCGTGACCATGTTGTCGGCTTGGTAGGCGCGAGTCGTGGTGACTCCGTTGCCGTAGGTGCGGGACGTTTCTCGACCGCCGTTGTCGTAGGTGAAGGTGGAGACCGGCTGCGCGGCACCCGGTCCACCGGCTCCAGCCACAGCGGGTTCCGCGAGGTTGACGGAGGCGAGTTGGCCTCGGTTGGTGAAGGTGCGATTCACGACGGAGCCGTCCGGGTAGAGCAAGGAAGTCTCTCGACCGGCGGCATCGTAGCCGCTCGTCACCGTGTATGTCTGCCCGAGAATCGTCAAAGCCTCGGTCAGCTTGCGGCCGTTTTCGTAGGTGAACGTGACGGTGTTGTTGTAGCGGCCTTTGGTGGCGGTGAGCATTCTTCCCGCCGAGTCATACGTGAACGTGTCCGTATCGGCGATCGCGCCGGACGGGCTGTTGGCCAGAGTGCGGTAGTCGCGAGACAGCATCCGACCCACAGCGTCATAGACGTGCGCGATGGTGTCGCCGAGTTGGTTGGTCTTGAGGACGGCTCGGCCTGCGGCGTCGTAGGCGGTGGTCTCGAAGCCGCAGTTCGCGTCGCCGGGTTGTTGGCCGGAGACGTGATCGGGCCAGGTGATTTTTGTGCGGCGGTTGAGTTGGTCGTAGAGATACGAGGTGGTCTGGTTCTCGGCGTCGGTCATGCTCAGTTCATTACCGGCGGCGTCGTGGGTGAACGAGGTGGTCGCGTTGTTGCGGTCCTTCGTCTCGAAGCGGCGGTTTCTCGAATCGAAGTACGAGAACGTCGTATTGCCCTTCGCGTCGATCTGCTTCAGCACGTTGCCCGCGAGGTCGTACTCCTTCCTCCGATTCGTGCCGTCGAGGAGTTCCTGCGTGTCCGCACAAAGGATGTCGCGGTTGAGGGCGTCGTACTGGCAGTCCTGCCCGACGCCATTCGGGTCACGCACTTTCAGGCGGTTGCCGTTGGCGTCGTACTCGAACTTCGTGACGAAGTTCTCGGCATCGACGGTCTCGATGACTCGCCCCGCGCCGTCGGTGCGGTTTTTTGTGGAGTGGCCGAGCGAGTTCGTGACGGTCGTTTCGAGCACGCTGCCATAGCCCGCGATCGTCACCATCACATCATGCGTCGTCGTGCTGGAGACCACGGCGTCTCCGTTGGCATCCAACTGTACGGACCTGATCAAGTCAGAACCGCTTATATGGACCTGTCCCTTTATGCCTCCTCCCCCCTTATGCCTCCTCCAAACCAAGGCTTCACGACTCACTGCGGTTTTTCAACAGTGCCACCGCGCCGCAGGACTAAGACCAACAAAAAGTCAACAATCGCCGCAGCTAGGACCCCAAAGCCAAGAACACGCGACACTGGGTCATCGCTGCTCATCCATTTATAGGACATTGTGCAAGCAGACACCATTAGCGCTGGAAGGACGCTACGCAGTATTACGACAATGCCGTATCGCTTGGCTGCCAACACGCCAGCCACAATACTTACGATCACAATTAGAGCCAACAACCATGTCGTTGCAGGTTCAACGACCGCTGGACTCGGTACCGAGTCGTCACTTCTCGTCCGCATGTATGAATCTACACAGAAATACACTGCAATAACTGTAAGTAATCCGCAAGCTTCTTTAATGCGGCGATATCGCGCGAATAACAATACACTTACGATCACAGTCAAGGTCACGGACATTGCTGCTAGGCCTACTCGCATGGGAAGTCCTCCTCGCATCTCTTTTTAGCTCTATCACGGGCGCGATCACATTTGCCTCGCCCTCTTTCATAGGCCCGAACGCACATCACCTCACAATACACAAGATTGGCGGCGCATGCAGCAAGACACCCCACATTGCCGGGAGGCGGTACGAATACACAGATTCCGACGCATATAGCCGTTTGCCCCGCACAGCCCGCATTGCAATCGGTTCCCTCAGTAAGGTTTTCCTTACGGCATTCCTCCCAGTCTTCCTCAGCTCGTGTCAAACATTTGTCGCGATCGCCTTTGTCCCCGCCCGCAGCCTTGCCCTGTGGGTCTGAGGTCTGAGAGGCGAACCATCCAGAATAGGTGTTCCATCCATCAGGGTAGAGCATTGAGTCGTGGCTATTGAACCTTCCGAGTGATGGGAGGTAGTCCCTTGCTCGGAAGTGGTAGCTTTCCGATTCTGGGTCATGTTCTCGGGAGGTGTACGTGTATCTGGTCATTGGATGCGTGGTGCGTACTGCCAAGGTGGCGGGGTCGAGGGTTTTGAGGTCTCCGTGGGTGGTGTAGGCGTAGCGTTCGACGACGGCTCCCGTTTGGTCGGTGACGGCGGTCGTGCTGTATTGCTGGTTGCGGTGGGGAAACAGCAATGAGTGCTGAGTGCTGAGCAATGAGGTTTGGCAGACGAGTTCGTCGATGTAGCTGCCCCAAATCAGTCGAGTGACGAGGGTCGAGGGCTGAGTGCCAGAGGGGGAGCCGGAGAGAGAGTAGTCGGCGACGATTTGCTGGCCGGTGTGGATGAAGAGCGTGTCGGCGGTTGCGGTGGGGGAGCCTGCCTCAGCGGTT
>JAYTXB010001033.1:0-8743 GCA_043743205.1 Schlesneria sp. | reverse complement strand
CGAACGACTCGATGCCCGCGTTATTTTATCGGGTGATCGTCGTCAACACGGCAGCGTCGAACGTGGTGCGGCACTTCGACTCTTGGAGACCGAAGCGGGACTCGTCCCCGCCGAGATCAAGGACATCCAGCGACAACGCGGCAAATATAAACAGGCGATCCACGCGCTCAGCGAAAGACGAGTCGAAGACGGATTCCGGCAACTCGACCAGCTTGGCTGGATTCACGAGTTGCGGAACGAGGACCGCAATCAACGGCTGGCGAACGACTATGCCCAAGCAGTAAAGAACGGTGAGACGGCGATTGTCATCTCACCGACGCACCGGGAGGGAGACCAGATCACGACCGAGATTCGAGCCACCTTGCAACGCGACGGCCGCATCGGCAACGAGCAGCACGTCGTTCGTCGTCTGGAGAATCTGCAACTGACTGAAGCCGAACGGGGCGACGGCGTGAACTACGTCCCCGGTGATATTGTCGAGTTTCATCAGAACGCAACCGGTTATCAAAAGGGCCAGCAGGTGGAAGTTGGTCGCGACCGACTGCCGCTCGAACAGGCCGCTCGCTTTCAGGTCTATCACGCCGGAGAGATCGCCCTCGCGGCGGGCGACGTGATTCGCATCACGAAGAACGGACGCACGGCGGATGACGAACATCGCCTCAACAACGGCGCACTCCATCGCATTCGCAGCTTCGACGACCGAGGCAACATCATCCTCGACAACGGCTGGACAGTGGCGAGCGACTTTGGCCACCTGACCTATGGTTACGTGGTGACCAGCCATTCCAGCCAAGGCAAGACCGTCGATCACGTCTTCATCGGTCAGTCGTATGCGTCGTTCGGCGCGGCGTCGCGCGAACAGTTTTATGTTTCGGCCTCACGCGGCCGGAAGCAGGTCACGATCTATACGGACAATAAAGAGGAACTCCTGCAAGCCGTCAGTCACACCGACGAGCGACTCACCGCGACCGAGTTGGTCACTCAGAAGCAGCAGCACCAGATTCGCAAACGAACCACCA
This sequence comes from Schlesneria sp., assembly GCA_043743205.1. Classification (GTDB taxonomy): domain Bacteria; phylum Planctomycetota; class Planctomycetia; order Planctomycetales; family Planctomycetaceae; genus Schlesneria. The sequence goes on along the minus strand of JAYTXB010001033.1, from coordinate 7,724 downwards.
CGCTACGTCGGCAAGAACTTCTTTCCAGCGTCTACATCCCGATGAACCAAGTCATCGACAAACCTCGCCCGGAGAACATCCATGACCGATAGCGTCCTGCAAAAATATACGACTCGTCGTCCCGATGATCTCACCGAATCATCGACCAGCGAAGCCGAGCCACTCGACGACTTCGGCTCCTTCGGCTGGCTGCGCGGCGTCCGCGACCGAGCCACCATGCTCGAACTCCGCAAGAAGAACGGCAACATTCACGCGGTCGGCTACGCCTGGCTCGAACGGGCCGAGTTCGATCCCTCGACCGGCATCACACTGCACGTCGTCGGCCAAACGATCCACATCATCGGTCGCCACCTCAACAGCGAACTCCGCCCGAACACCCGCCTCTTCCAAGGGATCACCCGCCACCGAGTCCCCTGGATTCAAGAGGCCGACGAATCCACTACCATGACCACGGAAGATGGCGCAGTCCTCGTTGAACGCATCGAATGGTGATGACAAAGGCCCGTTCTTGCCGAGACAATCTGCTCGACGCCTGAAGTTCCGTGTGACATACTCCGCACCAATGCCGTCACACGAATAGAGGAGGATAACTCATGCCCGTCCGCGAAGTTCTCTTACAAGAAGCACTGCTCTTACCGCCGGGAGATCGGGCCTTGTTGGTCGATGCCTTGGAAGAGAGTCTCGACCACGGTGAGTTCGCGACGCCGGAAATTGCCGCCGCCTGGTCAGTGGAAATTGACCGCCGCCTCGCGGCGTATGATCGCGGCGAAACGAAAGCCGTGACGGTCGATCAAGCCATGAATCAACTCCGGCAGACTCTGGCGGAAAGTCGCTCCGGGCAGACCTCACTGTGAATGTCCACTTGCTTCCCGAAGCTCTCGAAGAGGCCAGCAACGCGGCGCCCTGGTACGACCAACGCCGCCCCGGCCTCGGCGACGAATTCCTCGCCGAACTCCAATTCGCCTTGTCGGCGGTGGAGTTTCGCTCGCACGGGATGCCCGCTCTGGAATCCTATTCCGGCCCCCATGACATCCGTCGTCAGTTGCTCAAGCGATTCCCGTACATGGTCGTCATCGCCCTCCGCGACGAAGAATGCCTGATCGTCGCCATCGCTCACACCCGCCGCCGCCCGCTCTATTGGTTGAACCGGTTGGGATGGCGCGAGTCTCATTGAATCCCGAATGAGAGAGAGAGAACATCATGCCTATCAAAGACGGTGCCGAATCGGTGGTCCCATTCAAACAAGCCGACCGGGCTGCGACTGTCGCCGCGATCCGTGACGGACTGGCAGATGTCGCATCAGGGAGAACGAAACCGGCCCGAGCCGCTCTCCGGGATTTAGCCAAGAGGTACGGCATGACCATCGCGGAACAATGATCGTGCGGTATCAAGTCCGGTTGACCAACACGGCGGAAGCGGATGTCGATGGCCTCCGGCTTTATCGTTCGTGTCTTAACGAGCAATCTCTGCCATTGCCGTTGGGTTGCCTTTGTTGCTGCCCCACTTTCTCGCCTTTCCCCCCAATGAATCTGGCTTTCGCCCCGTTCGCCTCACCGTCACCTCGGCCTTCGCAGAGCAGGGCCGAGTGCGGGGAGGGGATGAGGGGCGCACCCCGTTCGTTGAGCCTGAGCTGAGATTGAGTTCCTGCTCGGGGTTCTTGCCGCCGAGGTTCGCTCGTCATGCTGCACATCGGGGCCTGCGGCGGCTTTGGCTTCGGCAACCCTCTGTGCGACGACGCCAGTCATCTTCGGGTCACCGCGTTGATTGCCACATGGGATGCGACTGTTTCGGCAGTGTTGCGGCAACGTTTGATTGCCAATCGCCTCAAAGTGCGCTACGGTGGAAGGGTGGCAGAAACGAGTATGCGAGTCGTGTATGAAGGTTCAAAGGGCAGGTGTCAGCAGGGCAGGCGACGGCGATGAGTTCCGCGAAGCTCGGGGAACGGGTGGTTCCTGAGTATGGCTCGGAAGCCACCTGACAAGCATCAGAAGACGCTCTTCTCGTTCGATGCGGACGGTTCGACGCCAGCGACAAGTTCGACCGGAACAGCGCGTTCAACAGGAACACTGAGTTCGACCGGCTCGCACCATTCTCCGGAGACCAACACGACGACGGAGCGTTCTGATTCCGCCAACCCTCAACATGGAGAGTCTTCTCATGCAGTACAAGACGGTCGTCCTCGAATTGATTCGCCAGCAAAAGACTCTGCACGAACGGCTGCGTCGGAGCGACACGCTGCTGACCACGCTGGACGAGATGGCGTTGCAACTGCGCAGCCGACATCTGGAGTTGATCGAAGCGTTCTCCCAACAGACGCCGGGAGTCGATCCGGATCAGTTCAAGCATCCGGCGTTCGAGATGGCGTTGAGCGAATTGGAGGACTGTTTGGCGAGCGATTCCGTGTCAGCAGACTCCTCCGAAACATTCTCCCTCGACGCGGCGATGGCGTATCTCCGCCGACATTCGTCAGGCGAGTAACGCCACAGCGGTACGCCGGTTCGCTGTTTGATCGGCCTGCGGTTCGTCACGCGGAGGACTCGCCTGCTTCGACACCGCCAGCGTCAGAATTAGGAGAGGATCACGCGAAGGCGCGGAGACGCGAAGGAGGAGGGGACTCGGCTTCGACGGCGACGGATGTGTGGTTGGGGTCGATCAGCGGGAGCCCCCAGCTCAACGTGAGTTCGACTGTGGATGGCGAAGCGCCGACCACAGCCACACGGCCTTTGATTGCGGGTTCATTGGCGGTCGCAAGCCCGGTCTCGGCCTCACCGATTTCGAACGGCGTGAAGTCGAAGGCTCGTGACATTCTGGCGGCCGTTCGGACGTTGAAGGCCATTGAACATGAGCAGCGGTCGGCGACGGATGACGAGCGACGGGGCCTGTCGCGATTCGCGGGCTTCGGGCCGGTGGCGCTGTCGATCTTTCCGAATCCCGTGACCGGTGAGTTCAAGGATGACTGCTGGCGGGCCGTGGGCGAGGAACTGCGGGGTCTGCTCACACCAGCAGAATATGACAGTGCCAAGCGGACGACGTTCAATGCGTTCTATACGTCCCCGACTGTCATCGCTGGGATTCATGAGGCCATCGAACGACTCGGCATTCCGAACGGGGCGACGATCCTGGAGCCGGGTTGCGGGATCGGCAACTTCATGAATCATGGCTCGGGTGGGGTGAACGCGAACGGGACGAACGATGACCAGCATGGTCATCACTTCATTGGCATCGAGATGGATTCGATCTCGGGCCGGATTGCGAAGGCAATTCATCCGCATCGAGAACTTTCGTGACACGAAGCTGCCGGACAACAGAATCGACGCCGTGGTCGGCAACGTGCCGTTTGCAGACCTCAAGCTGGACCATCGCGGTCAGAAGTTCGCGCTACACGACTACTTCTTCGCCAAATCGGTTGAAGCCCTCAAGCCCGGTGGCGTGCTCGCGCTGGTGACGAGTCGCTTCACGCTCGACAAACAGAACGGAGCGATTCGCGAGTTTCTGGCTGAACAAGCCGACTTCGTGGGAGCGATTCGACTGCCGTCCGATGCCTTCCAACGTGAGGGCACCGCCGTCGTCACTGACATTGTGTTCCTGCGAAAGCGGACTCCCGGTGAACCGGCCCGGCACGTCGATGACGCTTGGCTTGATGTCGCTCCGCACACGATTGAAGGAGCGGACATCCCCGTCAACCGCTACTTCCTCAATCACCCCGAGATGGTTCTCGGCACATACTCGCGCAAGGACACGCTCTACGGCGGCGAAGGTTTTTCGGTTGTCGGGTCGGGCCACTTGGCGAACGATCTCCAGCACGCTGTCGCCCGGCTACCAACGTTCGATCCGATTGAAGTCACTCGCGCCATGAGCGGCTCGGCACATCAGAACTCTGCTCAGCAGAACTCCATCCCGGCCTTCGTGCCTCCACCTGCGGAACGGCATCTGGCCGAAGGGAGTTTCTTTCTCGGTCACAACCGCGTGGTGCATCAGATTGAAGGAGGTCAAGGCGTCCCCGTCGTCTACGGCGGGACGACGCTCAAGGCCAATGGGACTTTGACGGGCAAGCGACTCGCGGCACTCGTTGAACTGCGCGATGAGGCTCGTCGCGTGTTGCAGTCACAGAATGAAGGCTGGCCTGATGAGCATCGTGATGCCGCTCGGAAAGATCTCAATCGAGGCTATGACCGGTTCGTGCGTGAGTACGGACCGATCAACAAGACAACGTTCGGCAAGACGGGTGAGGGGACGACGATTCGGCGGATGCCGAACCTCGTCAAGTTCCGCGAAGACCCCGATGCCATGCTGGTCATGTCGCTGGAAGATTATGACGAAGCGACGGGCCTCGCGAAGAAATCGGCCATTTTGCTGAAGGATGTCGTCGGCAAGACACCGCCCGTCACGCAGGTCGAGACCGCCGAAGAGGGACTGCTGGTCTCGCTCAATCAACGGGGAACTGTGGACTTGCCCTATATCGCGTCGCTCTACGGCAAGCCAGAAAACGCGATCATCGACGAACTCGGCGACCTGATCTATCACGATCCCGAATCGAAGGCGTGGCAAACCGCCGACGTGTATTTATCAGGCAACGTGCGCACGAAACTCGCCTCAGCCGAGCGCTCTGGACCCGCCTACGCTCGCAATGCCGAAGCTCTGCGGTTCGTCCAACCGGAAGATGTGCTGCCCGGTGACATCGACGCGAACCTCGGTGCCCCGTGGATTCCGGCCAGTGACATTCAAGCCTTCGCGGCCCATCTCTTTCACGTCGATCCGTCGTCCGTTCCGATCGCCCATCTCGTCAAAGATGCTGTCTGGAGTCTCGAACCTGGTTATCAAGCCGAGCATTCCGTTGCGGCCACGTCGGACTATGGGACACCGCGAGCCAACGGCACGTGGCTGCTGGGTCTCGCGCTCAACATGAAGTCGCCGACGATCTACGACACGCTCCATGACGGTGATCGCGAAGTGAGAGTCGTCAACCAAGAAGCGACGATGGCGGCTCGTGAGAAACAAAAACTGATCAAGGAGAAATTTCGAGCGTGGGTCTTCACCGACCCTGAACGCACCGAACGGCTCGTCCGCATCTATAACGACACGTACAACAACCTCCGGCCGCGTCAGTTCGATGGCTCGCATCTCGACTTCCCCGGCATGAACACGACGCTGCAACTGCGGCCGCACCAGATCGACGCCGTGTGGCGCGGCATGAGTTCCGGCAACACACTGCTGGCGCACACGGTCGGTGCGGGCAAGACCTTCACGATGGCCGCGACCGGCATGAAGCTGAAGCAAACCGGCCTCATCAAGAAGCCGATGTATGTCGTGCCGAACCATCTACTCGAACAGTTTTCGCGCGAGTTCATGCAGCTTTACCCGAACGCCAAGCTGCTGGTCGCCGCGAAGGACGACTTGGCGAAAGACCGCCGGAAGCTGCTGACCGCGAAGATTGCCAGCGGCGAGTGGGACGGGATCATCGTCACGCACAGCAGCTTCGAGCGGATCGGCATGTCGCGTGAATACCAAGAGCAGTTCCTCATGGAACAGATCGCCGAGTACGACGAACTCCTGCGCGAACATACCGCTGATCGGGGGAAGAACCGCAACCTGATCAAGACCATCGAGAAACAAAAGGCCGCGCGGGCTGAACGGCTCAAGACGTTGTTGGCCGAAGACAAGAAGGACGATGGCCTCGTGTTCGACGAACTCGGCGTCGATCACTTGTTCATTGATGAGGCTCACTATTTCAAGAACCTCGAAACGCCAACGAAGATGGACCGCGTGGCCGGAATCCAGACCGGCGGCTCGGAGCGAGCGTTCGATGTCTATATGAAGACGCAGTACCTCGACGAGCAACACGCGGGGCACGGCGTCACGTTCGCGACGGGCACACCGATCTCGAACACGATGGTTGAGATGTACACGATGCAGCGGTTCCTCGATCCGGCGGGCCTGCGATCGCGGGGCATCGAACACTTCGACGCCTGGGCCGCCACGTTCGGCGAAGTCGTCGAGACAATGGAACTCTCCCCCGACGGCGCGGGCCTGCGTCCCAGAAGCCGCTTCGCCCGCTTCACGAATCTGCCCGAGTTGCAACAGATGTTCCGAGCCTTCTCCAACGTGCAAACGGCTGAGATGCTGAACCTGCCACGTCCACGATTACAAGGCGACAAGGCCACCGTCGTCGCCTGCCCGATGTCCGACGAACAGCATGATCTTCAGCAACAACTCGTCGAACGCTACGAACGCATCCGCAACGAACGAGTCGATCCGCGTGACGACAACGCCCTCGCCATCACGACCGATGGCCGCAAACTGGCGACGGATGCAAGGATGCTCTCTGCGACCGCCGCCGACTTCCCCGATTCCAAGATCAACCGCCTCGTCGAAAACGTGGCCAACACTTGGAAACAGACCACCCCGACACGCGGCACACAGATGATCTTCTCCGATATCGGCATCAACCCGACTGCGTGGGGTTATTCGCCCTACAACGAGATCATCGAGAAGCTGGTCGCCCACGGCATACGAGTCGTCTTCACCACTTACTGAATCCATTCGAGGACTCAACAGTCCGCGGCAAGCATCTTCGTAATCGGCTGATCTTCACTCCATCGGTCGATACACTGAACTTGACCGTTCGAGGCGAGACGTGTTTCCAAGACGAGTGACAAACCGATATGGCCAATGATCTTCGCGGACGCATTGAAGAGTGGCGGCGGAAGCTGCTGGATCTTACGAAGCGGAATCAGCTCATCAATTGCAAGATTGGGCCGCGTGCCGCGATCCGCCTGGAGTATCCATCGCCCGGCCAGGCTTGGAGCAGCCTACTCGGTGGGGCCGACCTGACATTCGCGTGGTAATGCGAATTGGTGCCTGATGCGAACGAGTCTGGTGATGACAACAACGAACCGCCACAGTTGTCGCTCTTCGCATCGAAGGGGGAGGGATCGCGGCCCGTCGAGCCACGCATCACGCTCGAGCAGTGCTTGGAATCTCGAACGCAGTCCCCGAATCACTTGTTGACCGACTTGCAGGATCGCGCGTTGGGGAACCGGCTTAACCGGATGTCCTTGAACGCCCGCACGGCATTGTCCGAGCAGGGCGTGAACGTGTTGTTCGTCGCGTTCGGCTTCCTCAAATGGTTTGAAGCGGAACACAGCGATGAGCCACGTCTCTCTCCGCTGCTGCTGGTCCCGGTGTGCCTGGAACGAATTGGGGCCACCGCGCCTTGGAAGCTGTCGCTCGATGAGGATGAACCGTTCTTGTCCCCTCGCCCCCGTCTACGGGGGAGAGGGTTAGGGTGAGGGGGCTTCTCTTACGCTGCGACCCATTGGGAACCATGCCAACTTTTGCCTCCGGGAGTTGATGAATCGCGATTTTCGTTTGGAGTTGCCCGAGGTCGATCCGCAGGCATTGCTCGATGACGAGCAAGCCCGCGAGCGATACGAGTCGGCGATTCGAGAGGCGGTCCGCAATGAATCGGGATGGGAAGTTCTGAGTGATGCGGTACTCGGGCAGTTCAGTTTTCAAAAGCTCGCAATGTTTGACGACTACGGACGGCACGCGACCGAGATCGCCGAGCACGAGCATTGTCGCCGCATTGCCGGAGATGATTCGACCCCGCCACCGTTCGCCTTCCGGTCCCCTCGCCCCCGCCCTGTCTTCAGAAACGAACACTGGGGGGAGAGGGTTAGGGTGAGGGGGGATTCACCTCAGCGGAGTACTCGTCGGAGAATTGG
>JAYTXB010001032.1:0-2175 GCA_043743205.1 Schlesneria sp. | reverse complement strand
CATTGAGACGCTGCAATCGATCATGGGACCGGGTGTCGTGTCGGTCTCGTGTACCTCGACGCCAATCGTGGAATCGATCACCGCCGTCTGGAGCGATGGTCGCGTCGGAACGTATCGTGGGATCAAGGAAGGGGCTGTCAAATACAGCGCGACCGTCTTTGGTGAAAAAGGAGTCTCAACCTCTGGCATCTACGGCCACGGTGTTCCCGTGAACGGCATCGTCCCCACGACCGACAAGTACGTTGGTTATGAAGGCTTGGCCGTTGAAATTGCCAAGTTCTTCAAGACCGGCCAGTCTCCCGTCAGCCCGGCCGAAACACTCGAAATCTTTGCCCTCATGCAAGCTGCCGAAGAGAGCAAGTCTCACAATGGCGCCGTCGTTCGACTCCCGAATCTGTGGGACGCAGCTGCGAAGTAAGCCTTGTGCCGATTCGTTTGATATGAAATGACGCTCACCGTGAAGCGGCCGATGGAGCCAGCATTACGTGTTTGTAGTTGGCTGCGCAAACGAAACGGCCACCGCTATAATCCCGCCCCGCTGATCGGGGCGTCTGCTGCATTGGCGAAGAACGGTGTTCGAGGTGCATTGACGCCGTGCTGGAACTGCCTCCTCTCGAAGGGTGATGAAAGATGGTTTGGGCGGTTTTCTTGCTGCTGGTGCTGCTGATTCTGGCGTTCGATCTGGGGCTGTTCTCACGAGGAGAGAAGAAAGCTCTGACCGCGCGGGCGGCCTTGATTCGCACCGGCATCTACTTTTGCTTGGCGATGTTGTTCACGGTGTTCGTTTACTTCGCCTACGACAACCACTGGTTTGGTCTCGGAGTCTATTCGCAAACGGCTATTGCTGCGGAGGCGGCTCACGCGGGCGACGCGGCTCAGCCAGGAACGCTGTTGCCAAAGAGTGGTTGGGAAGCGGCCGTGATGTTCTTCATGGGCTACATCCTCGAACAGTCGCTCAGCGTGGACAACATTTTTGTGATCGCATTGGTCCTCGGGTACTTCCAAGTTCCGGCGGCCTATCAGCATCGAGTCCTCTTGTGGGGAATCCTCGGTGCGCTGGTGATGCGCGGCGTGATGATCGGCATCGGCGTCGAACTGATTCACCGCTTCACGTGGATGACCTATGTGTTTGGCCTGTTTCTGTTGGCGACGGCGATCAAGATGCTGTTCGCCGGGGATGAAGAAGTGGACTTCGAGAACAGTCGGATGATTCGACTGACGCGACGGTTCTTTCGCCTGCATCCCAGCTTCGTTCAGGACCGCTTCTTCATCGTGATCGACGGTAAGCGGGCCATGACACCGCTCTTCTTGGCCCTCGTCATCGTCGAGACCACTGATCTGGTTTTTGCCGTCGATTCGATCCCCGCCGTGATTGGCCTGACGCACGATCCATTTCTGGTCTTCACGTCGAACGTGTTTGCGATCCTCGGTCTGCGCAGCCTCTACTTTGCACTCGCGGATCTGCTGGGCCGGTTCCACTATTTGAAGTTCTCGCTGGTGGCGATCCTCGCGCTGGTTGGTATCAAGATGCTGATCCATGACTTCCTGCCACACGACAAAACCAGTGAGATCACGCTGATCTCGCTCGCCGTGATTGCGGTTGCGTTGGCGATCGGCATCGGGGTCTCACTCGCGATGCCCGAACACGTGGAGAAGCCGGATGTGGGCGAACCGGCTTGAGTCCGGGGGCGAGTTTCTTGTTGACGCGGTTACGCGACGCACATGCGACCGCGCGAGTATCAGTCGGGCACTGCGAGTGTTTTGCAACGGGTATCCAAGCGGACAACCGTTGGTGTTCGGAAGGAGACTCTCTTGCTGAAGCCACTCACCACACGCCGCCATTTCCTGCAAGCTGCCACGGTGGGCGCCTGGCTAGTTCCTTACACTTGGACGAGCGGCGCAGAAGAGACCACCAACCCGAAAGCCAAGCACGACCGGTTGCGGATTGGCTCGATTGGCATGCGTTATCAAGGCTCTGTCATCGCGGACAAAGCTCAGGAGTTCGGCGATATTGTGGCCATCTGCGACGTGGATCGGCAGATTGCGGACAAGGCGAAGGCCCAGTTCGGCGGCCAGGCCGACATCTACGAGGACTATCGAGAACTGCTCGCGCGATCGGACATTGATGTCGTCACCATTGGGACTCCCGACCACTGGCACGCCCAGATGCTGATC
>JAYTXB010001031.1:0-9929 GCA_043743205.1 Schlesneria sp. | reverse complement strand
GAGTGACCGACGCGCGAGGCCGAGCGGACGTGAATGACCTTGGCCGAATCGTCGAGCAGGAATTCAACGTCATCCACAAACCGCAGGAGTGGCGTCATGAATTCGACGTGGAGATACGGTTCGTCGTGCGTGATGACTCGTGTACGAGGTTGCCTCGTCACGAGAGCGATCAATCGTTGAAAGGCCTCGTGCGGCGAGTCAGAGAATTTCAGCGGCCCAATCCGATGGACGGCATCGCCCTCGTGAGAACAGACGCAATTGGGTGAGGTTGGGCACGGCGAGAGCCTGCCATCATCCCGTCGCTCGACTTTGTTGGGAGACCAGAACATGAACGCTCCTCGCATGATGACCGTCGCCAGAATCAGCAGCGTGATGGCGACCGTCGCGTTGCGCCGCGCTCGCGGGATTGGTGGAAAATGTCGCGGCTGAAGCGACGCCTCGGCAGCGAGGTCTGCTGATTCGTCGCCATAAGAATCGCTGGGGTCGGCAGGATCAATCACGGCTGCTTCGCCAAAGCACGTTCGATCGCGGCTTCAATGAATCGATGAGTGTCCCCCGCTCCGACGACGATGTCTTGAATGAGATTGTTGCGGTCGATGATCGTGACGTGCGGGATCGAATCGGCTTCAAGCGATTGCAATGTGCGACGCGCTCCATAACCGTTGGGCCAAGTGATCTTCGTGGCGGATAAAAACTTCTCGCTCTTGGCGAGTGTGTCGGAACCTTCCGTGGTCAGGCCGACAAAAAGTACCCCCCGATCGCGAAACTTTTGTTCCAGAGCGATCATGTCGGGAGCGGCCATGCGACACGGCCCGCACCACCACGCCCACGCATCGACCACCACGACTTTGCCGCGCCGCTCGGCCTCCGTCGGCCCCGGCCCATTCAACCAACCATCGACCTCAAACTGGGGAGCCTGAGTCCCGACGAGACGCGACTGCGAGTGCGCTCCATTGCGAGGAATCGACCGCTGGAGCATCGACGCGAATCCAACCGCGAGCGCACCGACAATCACAATCGCCACCAGAAACGCGCGGCCTCGCGACGGCGGCGTGTCATCAACAGTGTCGTAACGGAAGCCAGACATGATCGAAGTGGTTCCCTGCTGGGTGGAGTGGATGATGTTGTTGTGTTCTATCTCTGAACCGGTTCAGTTCAGTCCGTACAACTCGCCAAACTTGCGGTTCAAGTGTTCGACCAGCGGGACGTGCGACAGAGATTCACCCGTAACGACCTCAACCAATCGCCGCGCCGGATAGCGTTTACCGTGGCCGTGAATCTTTTCATTGAGCCAAGCCTTGAGCGGTTTGAACTGGCCCTTGGCGAACTGTCCATCGAGATCACCGAGGTCTCGCCGAGCGGCGTTGAAGAACTGCGCAGCGTACATGTTGCCGAGAGCATAGGTCGGGAAGTAACCGAGCAACCCGCCGCTCCAGTGAATGTCCTGCAAGCAACCTTGCGAATCATTCGGCACCGCTAGCCCGAAGTATTGCGAGAACTTCTCGTTCCAAACGCCGGGCACATCGGCTGGCTTTAACTCGCCCGAGACCAGCAGTTGCTCGATTTCAAACCGCAGCATGATGTGCAGGTTGTAGGTGACCTCATCAGCTTCGACACGAATGAACGATGGCCGAACATCGTTGATTGCGAAATGGAAGTCGTCGAAGCCAACCTGACCGACAGCTTGTGGAAACGCGAGCTGCGTCGTGGGGTACATGTACTTCCAAAACGAACGGCTGCGACCGACGAAGTTTTCCCACATCCGCGACTGAGATTCGTGAATCCCCAGTGACACCGCCTGCCCCATGCCAAGACCAAAACTCTCCGCAGGAAGACCTTGCTCATAGATGCCGTGCCCCGATTCATGCAGCACGCCGAAGAAGGCCGAGGGGAAGTGGTGGTCGTTGTAACGCGTGGTCAGGCGGCAATCTCCCGGCCCGAAGCCACTGCAAAAGGGATGAGCGGAGGCATCAATGCGGCCGCGCTCGAAATCGAACCCGATCGACCGAGACGCTCCTTCCGCCAAGACGATCTGCGGCGTCTTCGGATAGTGCCGCGTGAGGATGTCGATGTTGGGACGCTTCGGCGAATGATGGATCGCCGAGACGAGTTTCACCAAGTCATCGCGCAGTGGCGCGAAGACCTTGGCAATTTCGGCCGTCGTCGCACCCGGTTCATAGTCATCGAGCAGCGCGTCATACGGAACGCCACTGCCGTAACCGATCGCCTGTGCCTCTTCGCGCTTCAACCCGATCATCTTTTCGAGCCACGGCAAGAAGACTGAGAACTCAGAGTCTTCGCGCGCCTTGACCCACGCCTCTTGAGCCAGCGTCGTCGTGCGCGAGAGTTCTTCCACGAGTCTGCGCGGGAGCTTGGTCGCCCGATTGAATGACCGTCGCGCCTCGCGCACGTTCACCGCGCGATCACCATCTGGATCGCCGAGATCACCCGCTGCTTCGAGGTCGCTCAACAGTTCGCCGATGCGCGGCGAGGTCGCTCGTTCGTGAGTCAGTCCGGCAATCAGACCCAACTGTTCCGAACGAAACTGCGTCCCCCCTTTGGGCATGAACGCCTGCTCATCCCAGCCGAGGACACTGCTGCACGAACCGAGCAGCGCGGACTCTCGCAGCAACCGAGCCAACTCCAAGTACAAGTCATCCGTCCGTGACATCCGCCACTCCTCCGAGACACGTTTTGAACCCGCTGGCTGGGCCAGTCATTCGCAGAACCAATTTCCATGACTGAGCCGAACTCAGGCGGACATGTTCGCGATCTACACCGAGGCGTCAAGGAACGACTTGAAGCTGTTCTGCCTAGCGATCGGCAGGAGTTGTCTGACCTCGACGTAGGATGGACACTCTTGCCCGTCCGGCTCAAAGACGGGCAAGAGTGTCCATCCTACGGGTCAATTGATTTCTGCCGCTCGCCCTATACCCTGCTCGACTCAACGTGAAGGCGTCGGACTCGTCGCCCCTTGAGGCACAGATCCGACACGGAGACCCAGCAACCATGAACTTGAACGGAAAGACGGTCCTCATTACGGGCGGTCGCCGCATCGGGGCGAAGCTCGCGCGACAACTGGCCGAGCGCGGCGCGAACCTCGCCCTCAGTTATTGGTCGAGCGGAGAGACGATGAATGCTCTCGCCGCTGAGTGCCGTCAGTGCGGCGTTCGCGCGGAGACTCATCAGGCCGATCTCCGATCAACCAACGAGGCGAATCGTTTGATCGACTGGACCGTGACCGAGTTCGGTTCGCTTGATGTCCTCATCAACTTGACGAGCATCTACACGCACACGCCCTTCGCCACGCTGCGGCCCGAGGACTACGACGCGATGCTCGCGTCCAACCTCACCGCACCGTACTGGACCGCCATCGCCGCCGCCCGTGCGATGCAGCGGCAACCGATTATCGACGGCCTTCAGGGGAAGATCATTCACTTCACCGACTGGGCCGTCGATCGTCCCTATCGCGACTTCCTCCCATATCTAATCGCCAAAGGAGGGCTGGTCACGCTGACAAAAGGACTCGCCGTCGAGTTGGCTCCGACCATCACTGTCAACGCCATCGCCCCCGGCACCGTCGAACCTCCGCCAGGTCTGTCTGAGGCGCAGCGTGAACACATCATTCAGTCATCCGCACTGCGGCGCATCGGCTCCGCCAGTGATGTCATTGGTGCGGTGATGTACCTGCTCGAAGGAACCGACTTCGTGACGGGGGAAGTCTTTCGAGTCGATGGCGGACGATTCCTCGGCGCGACGACGGATGCCGCCGGAGACCTGTGAAGCCAGTCGCTTTGCAGAGTATTCCTCAGCAATACGTCGCGTGAGAAGGAAGTGAGACGTTATTAACTTTCCCTCGCGCGGGCAGAAGTGAGACGTTTCACCGCAACGCCAACGGAGTGGGAGAAAACGCGAGCAAAACGTAGTTCGCAGGCCCGCCGTTGGCGTTGCGGCGACAACGGCGGGCCGTTCGCCTAACTGGCGTGGGTGCCGGTCGTTGTCGGCCGAGCGAGCGTGATCGGGCCGTCATATCTTGCAACACCGTGCGAAACATCCTTGCAGCACTTCGCGTCACCGCTGGAACCGAAGCAGCCGATCAATCAACGAGCGGAACCTGAATGATGGATGCCTCTCGTCATTGATTTGATCGTTCACACGATCAGAATCTCAGTCGCGGGAGCGACTGAGCTACGTAGGCGAGTCGCTCCCGCGAATGGCACTCCATGCGAGGCGGACCGTGATTCGTAGACAGACCACCATTACGTTGGCAGAATTCCTGACGAGCGGACTCTCGATCTCCGTTAGACCACCCTTTCCACGCCGAGTCCTTTGACCCCGGACACAGCACCTTGCCTACCCCCCCCCCGTAGCCCAGCCTGCCGACGCTGACGAAACTTCGCGTCGGATGCGTGAGGTCTATCGCGCGATGCTGACCGCGCGGGAGTTGGACCGGGTGGAGCAGGAGTTGGTGCGGCAGGGGCAGGCGTTCTTCCATGTCTCGGGGGCGGGGCATGAAGCGACCGCCGCGCTGGCCGCGCATCTGACATCGGCCGATTGGCTGCACCTTCACTACCGCGACAAGGCGTTGTTGCTGGCACGCGGTGTTGCCCCGCACGAGTTCATCGCCAGCTTTCTCTGCCGCGCCGGATCGCATTCGTCCGGTCGCCAGATGAGCGCCCATTTGTCGGCTCCCGAACGGCACATACTCAGTCTCGTGGGGCCGGTGGGGAACAATGCGTTGCAGGCCGTGGGAGTGGCGGCGGCAGTGAAGGACCAGTCCACACGGCCGCTGGTCGTCTGCTCTGTCGGCGACGGCACGACGCAAGAAGGAGAGTTTCTCGAAGCGGTTGCCGAGGCCGTGCGCAGTCAACTTCCCGTGTTGTTCCTGATTGAAGACAACCATCTGGCGATCTCGACCTCGACGCGCCAGCGGACGTTTTGGGACTTGCCCTCCGGTCCCACAGACGAGTTCTACGGATTACCGATCCACCGCATCGACGGGACGAATGTGCGTGCGGTCGATGCGGCGTTTGCCAAGTTGGTCGGTCAGATTCGCCGCGAGCGCGGACCGGTGCTGGCCGTGTTGCAAGTCGAGCGACTGGCCGATCACACGAACGCCGATGACCAGTCGCAGTACCGCGACGCGGGCGACGTGGCCAGACACCTGATCGCAGCCGATCCGATCCAACTCTTGGAAGCAGACTTGGTGGAGTCTGGCATCGCTGTCCCAAGTGAATTGAATGCCATTCACCAAGCGGTGGTCCAAGCGGTTCGAGATGCGGCGACACAGGCTTTGCAAGATCACGATCCCGTACCCGAGTTCACCGCGAAGGCTCCGCTGACGAACAGCTTTCTGGCGCGGAGGGAATCCACGGGACAGAGTTCCACCGTGCGACTCACGCTGCGCGAAGCACTCACCGCCACGCTGGGGACTCGACTGGCGACCGACCCGCGCGTGTTCCTGTACGGACAAGACATTGAAGACCCCAAGGGAGATGTCTTCGGCGTGACGCGCGGTCTGAGTACCCGCTTTCCCGGCCGAGTCGTCAATTCCCCGCTGTCGGAATCGACGATTGTCGGCACCTGCATTGGCCGCGCGCTGGCGGGACAGCGACCGGTCGCGTTCATTCAGTTCGCCGACTTCCTGCCGCTGGCCTACAACCAGATTCTTTCCGAATTGGGGAGCATGTACTGGCGAACGAACGGCGGCTGGCAGTGCCCCGTGATCCTGATGGTCACTTGCGGCGGCTACAAACCGGGTTTGGGACCGTTTCATGCCCAGACGCTCGAATCGGTGATGGCGCATACGCCGGGAATTGATGTCGTGATGCCGTCGTCGGCGGGAGATGCGGCGGGCCTATTGAATGCGGCCTTCGAGTCAGATCGGCCCACGATCTTCTTCTATCCCAAGTCGTGCTTGAACCTGTCGGCCCGCGCGACATCGGACGATGTGGCCCGCCACTTCGTCCCGCTCGGGAAGGCTCGCCGTCTTCAAGGTAGCCCTGTCGCTCCGCGACAGGAGCGCCGATTGTCCACCGACGTTGATCGCGCGATCGACCTGCCAGCAACGAGCGGCGTCAACCGCACGCCCGGAATTCCTGTCGCGGAGCGACAGGACTACGTTGGGCGACGGGACGACGTTCTCACCCTCGTCACTTGGGGCAACACCGTCACCCAGTGCGAGCAGGTTGCGCGGACACTGGCCGAGTACGACCTCGCCATCGACTTGCTTGATCTCCGTTCGCTCTCACCGTGGGACGAAGCGGCCGTCCTCGACTCGGTCGAGCGGACCGGCCGATTGGTCGTGGTGCATGAAGACAATCACACCTGCGGCTTCGGAGCCGAAGTCGCCGCCACGGTGGCCGAGAAATGTCGTCGGCCCGCGCAAATACGACGAGTGACTCGGCCAGACACTTACGTTCCCTGTCACTTCGCCAGTCAATTGGCGGTCCTGCCGTCGTTCCAACGGACGTTGGAAGCATGTGCCGATTTGCTGGGTTTTGAGGTCCGGTGGGAGCAGACCACAGATGAGATCACGGGACTGACAGCCATTCGCGCGATCGGCTCGGGACCGGCCGACGAGTCGGTCGAGATCGTCGCATATCGCGTGTGTGTCGGCGACGAAATCGTGGTCGGTCAGGTCATCGCCGAAGTCGAAGCGACCAAGTCGGTCATCGAAGTCGCGGCCACGTCGAACGGGACCGTGAAGGAACTCTGCGCCCAGCCCGGCGGAATAGTGGCCGTCGGTCAGCCGCTGTTGCGCGTGCAGGCCACCTTGCCCGATGATTTGCGCAGGCCGATCACGCGGGAAGACCCCGGCTTACCACGACTCACACGGCGTGCATCGCTGGCCGCGCTCGCAGCGAGTTCTCTTTCAAAGAGCCTGCCTGCGGGATTCTTTTCATCCGCCAGCCAGTCGGCGCCGCAACCAGAACTCGGAAGTCTTATGAACCTTGAGCAAGATGTTTACTTGAGCCGCCCGGCTTGCGTGCTGGCGAGCCGTGTGGTTTCAACAGAGTTCATCGCGAACAACATTCCCGGCTGGACAACGAAAGAAGCCATTAAGCGAACCGGCGTCGCATCCCGATGCTGGGTCGGCGACGGGGAAACCGTGGTGACGCTGGCCACGCGTGCAGCCCATCAACTGCTCGACGCGCTCGGTACCGACTCGCCGACGATCTCCGCCGTCCTGTGCAGTACCACGTCACCGCAAGAGGCAACCCCTTCGATCGCGTGCCAGGTGGCGACCAGCCTGGCGCAGCGCGGCTGTTTCAGCGACGACTTTTACGCCTTCGACTTCAACGCCGCCTGCTCGGGCTTCCTCTACGGCATCCGTCTGGCCGCTGACCATCTGCGTGGCAACGGCTCGCACGCCGTGTTGGTCCTCACCTCGGAAGTGCTGTCACCCGTGTTGAATCTGACCGACCCTGTGACAGCCTTTTTGTTTGGCGATGCGGCATCGGCAACACTCGTCACGCGGCAACCGTCCGCTGGCCGCAGCCTGCGCCTTCATCGGCCGCTGTTGAGTGCTTCTCCGGACCCCGACCGCGTCATTTGTTCGCCCTGTGTCGGCTCGCCGGGCCATTTGACGATGGATGGGATCGCGGTGGCGCGCACCGCCTACAAGACCATGGCCGCGACGCTGACACGTGCAGCGGCTGCGGCCAACACCAGTCCCAAGGAACTCTCGGCGCTCATCCCCCATCCCGGTAGCCAGCGCGTCTTGCAGAACGTAGCCGAATGGCTGGAGATCGATCAAGCACGCGTGTTTCACACACTGGCCGACACCGGCAACACGTCCAGCAGTTCCATTCCGCTGGCGCTCGACCGGTTCTGGCCTCAGTTCGTGGACGGTCAGAGCGCCGGACTGGTGGCATTTGGAGCGGGGTTTACCTCAGCTGCGACCCTTGGCGAATTCACAGGAGAGACATGACATGGCCGATGCGACAGAACTGGCAAGTGAGCTCGCCGAGATGATCGGAAACATTCTCTACGAAGAGGTCGATCCCACAGCCTTGAGTGCCCTGTTGATTGAAGACTACGGGGCCAACTCAATGGATAGGGTCGATATCGCGGATCAGGTCGAGCGGCGATTTCGCGTGAAGATCGCCAATGATCAGATTTCAAAATTAGTCACCTTCGGCGACATCGTGAATCTCGTCGCCGGACAAACGCCGCGTTGAGTGATCAATTGGTGGGCAGAGACCTCGTTCGATGAGCGTGGATACCGCAGAGAGGGAACAGTGCGATGACAACCGTTGACCCCTATGCTGACAGCTTAGCCAGCTATCTGAACCCGACGGGGACAACGCTGGACGCCCGCTCGGAACTCTGTGTCGATTGGTTGCGTGCCCGGCGCAATGAACACGTTTGGCCGTACTGGCGGACGATGTCTGCGCAGCCCATCAACGAGGTGCTCATCGGTGACGAGAACGGGCAGAACCAACGGAGCTTCTTGAACTTCAGTTCGCAGGACTATCTCGCGCTGGCACAATCGGACTTGGCAAAAGAGGCGGCATTGGAAGCGGTCTCCCTGTTCGGCGTCCATAGTGCCGGGTCGCCTTGCCTGGTGGGACGCACCAAGCCAATGGTCGAACTGGAGAGTGTTCTTGCCGCCGCTTTCCACAAGGACAAATGTGTCGTGTACCCCACCGGCTGGGCGGCGGGTTTCGGAGTTCTTGCGGGACTGGCCCGACCGAGTGACGTGATTCTGCTCGACGCCCAAATTCACAACTGCCTGGCGGAGGGGGCAAAACACAGCGGAAGTCGAGTGAAGCGGTTTCAGCACAACGATGTCCATGACCTGCAAGCCAAGCTGAGTTTCATCCGCAAGTCCGATCCATCGAGTGGCATTTTCGTGGTCATCGAGAGTCTGTATTCGATGGACTCCGACAGCCCCGATCTGAACGCTGTGGCCGAAGTCTGTCATCGGCACGAAGCCATTGTGATCCTCGACGTGGCCCATGACTTCGGGGCGATGGGAGTCGCTGGCCTGGGGCATTGGGAATCCGCGCTGCCGACGAACCGACCGGACGTTGTCATGGGATCATTCAGCAAAACTTTTGCGTCGAACGGCGGCTTCGTTGCTTGCAGTCACGCCGTCGCGGATTACCTCCGCTGTTATTCCCCGTCGTGGGTCTTTTCCAACGCACTATCACCGGTCCAGGCTGCGATTGTGCTGGCGTGCCTCCGCTGCACGCAGTCCGACGAAGGGACAAGGCTGCGCCAACGGCTGATGGAGAACTCGGTGCAATTGCGGGCCGAGATGACGCAACGAGGTTTTGTTGTGGGGGGCACGCCGTCGCCCATCGTCCCCGTGTTCGTTGGCGATGAAGGAATGTCCCGGCGGACATCTCGCGAAATGATGACCTGCGGATTAGCCGCCAATCTCGTCGAGTTTCCCGCAGTTCCTTTGGGTACGGCACGATTCCGCTTTCAGTTGATGAGTTCGCACACCACCGACCAGATCACCGAAGCGGCACGGCTCATGGAGGAATCACGCCGCATGGCTACCGCGACTTTGCCCACTGGCGAGCAGACTTCCGAATGATCACAAACCTTTGGCCGAAACGATGACCGGCATCGCGTGGCGAATTCTGACCTGCAAGCCAGCTCGAACCGTGGTCACGATCATCGGGCTGGGGTTTCTGTTTTTTTTGTCCGTCGCTCAGGTCGGGATGCTGGTTGGCTGGTGCAACACGACATCTGGGATCATCCGACATGCCAAGGCCGACGTGTGGGTCATGGCCGAGCGCACGCCCGCATTCGACTACGGCACGGCCATTCCCCGACAGCGCGTGTACCAAAGTCGAGCGGTCGATGGCGTGGCGTGGGCACAAGGGCTGGTGATGGTGTGGAATACGTGGCAACGACCGGACGGACGCCGGGTGAATATCGAGCTGGTCGGCTTGGACGATGACTGTGTCGGT
>JAYTXB010001030.1:0-13959 GCA_043743205.1 Schlesneria sp. | reverse complement strand
GTGTTCGCCTGAGGCCAGTGGTCGCGGCTGTTGCTGCCGTTGATCTTGGGCGTCCGGCCGAACTCGCCCCACACCACGATCGACACGTCGCGTTCGAGGCCCCGCTCGTGCAGATCGGTCACGAGCGCCGACAGCCCCTGATCGAGCAGCGGGCATTCTTCGCGACACTTGGGGTAGTTCATGCCATCGGAACCGTGCCAGTCCCAGCGACTGTAATTCATCGAGACGAACCTCGCCCCCGCTTCGACCAACCGCCGGGCGACGCAGAAGTTCTCGATCATCGGCGGGGCACCGTCTCGCTGAAATTGAGTGTTGCTCTTGCCGTAGCGTGCCACGATCGCAGGATCTTCCTTCGACAAGTCCAGCGCATCGGCCAGGCGCGAGGTCGTCAAAATCCCCATCGCCTGCTGAGCGTAGACATCCATGCTCTCCATCTGCCCGCGCTGATCGGCCGAACGACAGAATCGATCGAGCGACTGCATGAGACTCGTCCGATCTCGCAACTTCTCCAGCGTGACTCCTTGCAGAATCATGTTGTCCGGCGTGCTGCGAGCTTCACGGCCGAGCATGTTGAACGGCGCATGGGCCACTCCAAGGAAGCCGCCGTCTCCCGTCTCGCCCCAGGTCCGGTTGCCGGTCTGGTACATCAACGCCACGTTGGCGGGGATCGCCGGGTTCACCTGCCCCTGCATTTTGGAAACCCACGCCCCACCCTGAGGCCAGCCTCCCGGTGGCGTTCGTCCTCCCTTGTGGCGGCCCGTCATGCACTGGTACGCGTCGTGACCGCCATCGGAATCCGCGAGCGATCTCACGAGGACGAACTTGTCCATCATCTGAGCCATGCGCGGAAACATCTCACTGACTTCGATCCCCGGCACGTTCGTCTGGATCGTCGAGAACTCGCCGCGAATTTCGGCTGGAGCCTGCGGCTTGGGATCCCACATGTCGATGTGCGGAGGCCCGCCGGGGAGATAGATGTTGATGATCGCCTTGTGAGAAAACTGCGACTTCGGCTGACTCGGCCCCGCAGATTCCGCCCGCAGAACATCACTCAGGCTGATTCCCCCGAGTGCCATTCCTCCCACCGTGAGGAAATCGCGGCGGGAAACCCCATCACAGAACCCGCGCCGGGTCGAAGGCCGTTGGCCGAAAATCGTGAGCATGAATCTTCCTCTCGTGGGCAGAACGTCGGCAGTTGTCGCCACAAATCTACCTGACGCATCGGGGCTTGTCTATTTGGATCGGCCCCGCCCAGCCAACACTCGAATGATTCTGACTCGTCGCCGGGTGAGTTGTCGGAAAGGCAGCCTCACGCGAAGGCGCAAAGGCGCGAAGTTCAGGAATGCTCCCGCCTTGTCATCCTTCGCGTCTCCGCGCCTTCGCGTGAGATCCTCATATGTGAGTCAGCAGAGTAGCGATGACTCGAACCTCGCATTGGATGGAGGGGCGGCGGAGTAAGGCGCGAAGCGAATGGCCCCGAGAGGATGTCGATGTCCTCCAAAGCCGGGGCCTTC
The DNA here is from genome assembly GCA_043743205.1 of Schlesneria sp. GTDB lineage: Bacteria > Planctomycetota > Planctomycetia > Planctomycetales > Planctomycetaceae > Schlesneria. Next base: position 12,445 of record JAYTXB010001030.1, on the reverse strand, counting down.
CCGTTGGTCAGACCCCGCCACCCCGCCGCTCCTGCCCCGGCCACCCTGCCGCCAGTGTTGATTGCCATTGATTGTTTGGATAGCGTCATAACGTCATTTCACACGAATTGCCGGGGGAGCCCAAGTCATGAAACTTTTTCGTCTGCGTTTTGTAGCTGCATTCCTCGCTCTGATGCTGTCGTTTGACCAAGTCGCTTTCGCTCAAGAAAAGAAGGCGGCACCCATCGCTCCCGCTGAAGCGGCTAAGGAGGGGTGGGATGAAATCGACCAACGGTTGATCTTCTTGATTATCCGGCTCGCCAACACCGAGACATCTTTGGAAGCGGTAGAAAAAACCATCGCCGCAAGTTCAAGAAGTCAGTCGGTGAAAATCGGTGACGCAAAACGCGCTGTCCGCGAAAATGAAAAAATGGACCGTAAAGGTGGCGGTCCTGTGAAGTGGTCTGTGTTCTACGGCCGCACTGCCGACAAATTCTTTTATCACCCGACTGATCGGACCTCGACGTATCACACGGCGACTGTGCTGAGCCAACAACCGCCGCAGAACGGCAACAAAATCACGGAAACGTCCCAAAACAGCAGAGTTACTGTTTCTAGCCGCCCACCACAATTCGACTACATCTATAAAGCCAATCAAGAAGCAAAGGAGCGGGCAGAGGCGGATGCGGACAAGCTGAAAAACAAAATTGATGCACTGTTGGAACGTCGCCAAAAGCTGGAGCTGGAACAAAACGGTTTGTGGGTTGAGATTGCTTTCCACGCGATCGCGCATTTCGACCTCAATAAGAAACCGCGTCTCCGTTTTGAGCCCGTTGTCGCCGCCAACGATCCAGATTCAAAGTTGCACGGGGACATTGTCAAGTCGGCAGCCATTTTCACGCGAGTCGCGCTGTCCGTCATTGACGAAGCTCAAAAAGACCAAGCGTCGGCATTCAGCCGAATCAAACCCACAGTCTCAGATGCCCGTCAAACGCTGAATGATTTCTGGCTACGGCTTGGCGTTGATTCATCCGACCGAAAGACGACTGACGGCAAATTTGCCGCATTGGCGAAACGCTTGGACGATGTCGCCAGCAATCTTTCCGAGAGCTACGAGGTGGCCGTCGACGGCGATCAGCAAAAGGACCAGCTACGAAAAGAAACTTTTCGAGGGCAGTTGCAAGAGTCGCTGGTGGGGTATGCCGAAATCGTCTTGGCCTTGGACGAGATGCTCGTGGGAATGCAAGAGCGGTGGCAGATCAAATCCGACCTCGACAAGCCACTTACCATCGCCAGCCTTTCGATGAAGACCCCGACCGGCGGTGCCAACAGCTATGCCGGAACCAAGGCTGGTGACATACGCGACAACAATGACTTGAAGATGATGCTCTGCTGGTGCCCGCCGGGGTCGTTTATGATGGGCAGCCCGAAGACTGAGGTTCATCGTGGAAAGAACGAAGACCAAGTGTTAGTCAAACTGAACGATGGTTTTTGGCTCGGTAGGTTTGAAGTGACTCAGGGAGAATGGCAGAAGATGATGGGAACCACGCCTGCGCAACAGCAAGCGAGGCCAGGGAGCAAAGGTTACCTTGCCGGAGCCGGGCCACGACATCCGATGTACTTCGTGAATTACGACGAGGCCACGGCGTTCTGTGCCATAATGACGGAGCAAGAGCGGCGAGCGGGTCGCTTATCGCCAGATTGGGAATACCGATTGCCCACTGAAGCGCAGTGGGAGTACGCCTGCCGGGCGGGAACCACAACCGCGACTGCATTCGGAAATACCTTGAGCAGTACGATGGCAAACTTTAACGGTGCCTCTCCATATGGCCTTGCTAGCAAAGGACCGTCTCTAGGACGGATCGCAGAAGTCGGATCGTACAAACCCAATGACTGGGGCTTGTATGACATGCATGGCAACGTGTGGGAATGGTGTGCGATTCAGGCCGCAGAGAATCATCCGAGCGATCGTGGTGACGCACCTGTCCGGCAAGCATTAGGCGTGTCCGATCGGGTGATTCGCGGCGGGAGCTCCGGCGATCCTGGCAATCTCTGTCGTTCGGCGTATCGCGAATTATTCTTGGCGAGCGACCGAGCTGGCAGCGTGGGCTTCCGGGTGGCCGCAGTTCAATCCCATCGTGCTGAGATCAAAGCCCAAGAAGCAAAGTAGCTGGGGAATCTGGCAAAAAGACTAACGCAGTTCTACACCTCGCGACTAGATTCAACCACGGCCGGGTGGCGGGTATCGCTCGCCAGTGTTCTTCAAATCCACTGGCGGCCCTAATCCTCCGCCAGCGCTACCCCGCAGACCAGGTTCAGGGAATGAACGTGACGCGGTCTTGCCACTCGAACGGTTCGGTCAGGTGAGCGACCAGCGCGAGGTACTCGATCAAATTGGACAGACTGGTGGCGGGCCGCACCAGAAACACACCGGGCGAATGGCGTCCCGCCGCGAGATGGTCCTCCAAGTGATTCGGGAGTGTGTGCTTGTCTTCTGAGATCAGGATTCGGCTGGCAGACTCAGCCCACAGCAGAACCATCGAGTCATCCGCTCCGAGCGGTAGCTCCGGCAGGTCTCCCACACGCACCGCGTCCAGCGGCAACTCACCGGTCAAATTGTGACGTTGGATCGCGCGAACGACTCGTCCCGGCAAGTTCTCGTCCAGCAAGAAGGCCAGCGACATCGCCGCGTCCTACTTCGCGAGTGCGTGTTCGGAAAGGCGTTGACGCAGTTCGCTGAGCGTCGGGGCGTGCGAGGCCGCTTCACGTTGCGAGGTCAGGACGGCGGAGCACTCTTCCAAGTAACGATCGATCGCTGCTCGGTGTTCCAGATAAAACGCGATCGCTTTGTGAATCGTTGCCAAGGACAACGCGGGGTATTCACTCGCCAGCATCTCCGGCGAATAGCCATCCAGATAAGCTCGCACGACCGACGAAAGCCCCACGCGGCAGCCTTGAAAATGAACCCAGCCGTCAGTGTCGGCAACAACAAACTCTGGCAGTGGAATCTCAAGCCGAGGAATGGTATTGCCAGCCATCGTCGTGATCCTGTTTTGGAAAGTGGTACGCAGTCAGTCTAACGATCGCAATCACACCAGAGCAGCCCAGAAATCAGCCGTTGGTCGAAGTGCCGTCGTTCATGGGTGACTGTACCCCGACCGCGCTGCAATTCACTCAAGCCAGAACCTCGCGCACCACGCGACCGCTGACATCGGTCAGGCGGTAATCGCGGCCGGTGTGGCGGTAGGTGAGGCGTTCGTGGTCGAGGCCCATCAGGTGCAGGATTGTGGCGTGGAAGTCGTGGACGTGGACCGGGTCTTTTCCGACGTTGATGCCGTACTCGTCCGATTCGCCGTAGGTGATGCCGGGCTTCACACCCGCACCGGCCAGCCACGATGAGAAGACCCAGTGATGATGCTCGCGACCGGCGGCATTGGCGGCGGCGTTGAACGGCGTGCGGCCGAACTCGGTCGTCCAGACGACGAGCGTGTCTTCCAGCATGCCTCGTTGTTTGAGGTCGCGCAACAGGCCGGCGATCGCTTGGTCGATGTTCTTCGCGAGCGGGGCGTGCGTCAGCATGTCGCCGTGCGCATCCCAGTTGCCCGATGAGCCGACATCGATCAGCTCAACGAAGCGGACTCCCCGTTCGGCGAGCCTGCGGGCGACGAGGCACTGCCACGCGAAACCCTGCGTGCTGCCTCGTTCCAGACCGTACAACTTCAGCGTGGCGTCGGTCTCTTTCGAGAGATCGAACACGTCGGGCATCTCGGCCTGCATCCCGAAGGCGGTCTCGAACGATTTCATGCGCGCGGTGAGCAGCGGGTCGTCGGCCCGCGACGCGAGATGGCGTTGGTTCAGCTTGGCCATCGCGCCGAGTTCGAGCTCCTGCAAGCGGCTGCTGGGCGCGCGGCGCTGGATGTTGGCGACAGGCTCCGGGCCGGGAACGACGAGCGTCCCTTGATGAGCACCCGGCAGGAAGTCGCTGCCCCAGACTTGGCCTCCGGCGTAAGGCGATTGCGGCGCGATCACGACGAACGACGGCAGGTTGCGATTGACCGTGCCCAGCCCGTAACTGACCCACGAACCGATGCTCGGCCGCGCGAACGTGAACGAGCCGGTGTGGATGCCGAGCGTCGCCTCGTAATGGTTCGTGTGGTCCGATTTCATCGAGCGGATCACGCACAGGTCATCGACGCACTCGGCCATGTGCGGAAACAGCGCACTGACTTCCGTGCCGCATTGGCCGTGTGGCGCGAACTCCCACTGTGGTCGCTTGAGGAACATGCTGTAGTCCCCTTTGCGACCCTGAAACTCATTGACCGGAACCGTCTTGCCCGCGTCGGCGAAGAGTTTTGGTTTGGGATCCCACGAATCGACGTGCGAGACGCCGCCGCTCATGTAGAGGAAGATGACCCGCTTCGCTTTTGGCGGGAAATGCGTTGGCTTGGGAGCGAGAGGATCGGCCGGATTCGACGGCGCGGCGTCCTCAGCCAGCAACTGCGACACGATCCCCGGCAGCAACATCGAGCCACCGATCATCGAACGCAACACGTTGCGGCGAGACGGATCAAACGAGGGTGTGTGTGTCATGGTGATTGATCCATTCTGGATTCATCGTTCACTTATCAAAGTGTGAGTTTAGTATCGAAGCGTGAGTTTAGAAGTTGTCCTGTTTTTGACTTCGCCCCAAGGGGGCGTCGGAGACCAGCCCAGGGCAAGCGAGCCTGAGCGAGCGCCGCCCTGGGGATGTAGACGTGTGATGTTTGTGCCCTGTAGGGGCACGGGAGTCCTGTGATCGTGTGTATTCTCAAGCATCTGTGTCCTTAGCGCAATCTCCCGTGCCCCTTCAGGGCACATCCGTGTGTCTTCGTGTTCCCAGGGCGGCGCTCACGTTGTTCGCTTGCCGCTGGGCTGGCATCCGACGCCCCCTTGGGGCGAAGACATGCTTAGAACTCGACTATCGCCACTTTCAAACGCACCCTTCGGGCTCCTTTAGTCTACATGGAGAAATTCGTTGCTTCCGATCAGCGTCCGCAGGTAGGCGGCGAGTGAGCGGGTTTCGATGTTGTCCATTTTTGCTGCCGGCAGTTCGGCCCGATAGGCCGCGAGGAACTCGGTCGCTTCACTCCGTTCGATCGCGGTGGGAGGTCGTCCGATCGCGCGGAGCCATGCTTGTTCGATCTGCTGCTTTTCCTCGGGGCTTCCGGCTTGCAGGCGGGTCGCCCATTTCTCGGCTTTCGTGTGGACGAACGGATCGTTGAGAAAGAACAGGGCCTGCGTTGGCACGGTCGTTCCCAGACGTTCGGCGGTCGTGGCATTCGGGTCCGCCCCGTCGAACAGCGCCAGGAACGGATGCCGCTTGAGTCGCTGCGTCATGAGATAAACGCTCCGCTTGTTGTGGTCGTAGACAGCGCTGAACGGTCCGTGCTGCGTGTAGCCCCAATTGATCGGAGTCGGAAACGGATGCTCAAGTGCCGGTGACAGATCAAGCTCGCCGCTGACCGCAAGGATCGCGTCGCGGATTTCTTCGGCCTCGATACGCCGACGCGGAAACGATGTGTAAAGATCGGGATCGTGGCTGTCCGATGTAGCCACGTTCGCCGGAACGTGGGGCGTCGTGTCGCTCACCCGCACTCTGGCGAGTGCGGCTACGTCGGCCACCGACGCCTGCTGATACGTCGCGCTGAGCATCATCACCCGGTGCATCGCCTTCACCGACCAGCCGCTCTTGATGAACTGTGTCGCGAGATGATCCAACAGTTCGGGATGAGTCGGCGGTAATCCGCGAACGCCGAAATCGTTGGGTGTCTTCACGAGTCCCCGCCCGAAGTGATACTGCCAGATCCGATTGACCATCACGCGCGCGGTCAGCGGGTTGTCGGGGCGAGTCAGCCACTGCGCGAGTTCCAGCCGACCGCTGCCCGTAGTCTCCGCTGCCAACGGACCACCTCCCAGGACTTTGACAAAGCCGCGCGGGACTTCGACGCCGGGCTGATCCGGCTCGCCGCGCATCTGCATCCGCACGTTGTGAGGCGTCCCTTCCGACATGCCGTAGGTCATCGCGAACGGTCCCTCGGCCAGCAGCTTGTTGAGTTCTTGCTTGGACAACTCGGTGTTGGCTTGCAGTGACACGAGTTGTTGGCGAAGTTCGTTGACCTTGGTGCGACGCGACTCGATGGACGCCTTTTGCTCCGCAAAAGGACGTTCTTTCGCGGAGCGAAAGACGACATTGTCGGCGATCACAAAGTTGTCGGCGTCGAGTGACGGTCGCACGCCGCCGATGTGGCCGTAGCTGTCGATGAACGTGTAGTCGATCGTGCCGTCCCAACCGGAGGCCAACTGGCCGGAGAATTCCTTTGGATTCGATTCGCTCTTCACGGCGAGCAGACCGCTGTACGACTTGGCTTTCAAATCGAGCGTCAGTTGGACCTGATACCACTCGCCGACGACCAACGGGCAGACGGCGTCGCGTGCATCGGCGCTGCGACGAAAGAATTCGTTGCTGTTGAAAAACAACTCGACCGCCGCCGAGTTGCCCGGGCCGTGCCCGAGGTAGTAGCGCCACGAACCGTTGCCGCCCGCGTCCTTGTTCGCGCAGCGGAAATCAAAGCTGGCGAAGAGGCGTCCGCCTTCGTTCGGCTTCGCGTTGGCAACCGTCCGGCCGAAGCCGTCGTACTCGCCGCGATTCGGCATGTGGATGCCAAGCTCTCCCGGCGCGAAGGCGTTGAGAAACGGGCTTTGCGAGTTGGCTGACAGCTTCACGACACTGTTCGGTCCCGGTCCCCACGGACTCGCGGGCGGAGCGTCTTTCGTTTGCAACTCGAAGTCGCCGTCGAACCCGGTCAGATCTTCCAACTCCTTCGTGATCGCCGTGGGATCGAGTCCGCTTGTTGCGACGGCGGACGCGGGAAGTTCCGTCGAAGCCGGCGCGATCGGCGCGTCCTGCACGCCGAGGTTGTCGTATTCAATGGCGGGGAGATGTTTAGCCGCAACGCCATCGGCGTGCGCGCGATCGAGATTTGACGGCTGCTCAGCGCGCACGCCGATGGCGTTGCGGCTAAACGAGAGTGAGTCACTGGCAAGTTCAACGAGGTTGATCCCGCCCGACCAGCTTGGTGAGAACGATTTGCCTGAGAATTCGGTGGTGCTTCCCGGCATGCCGACTTTGCCCGAGACGGTGCGGCCCTTCAGGTCGAGGGTCAGTTGCAGGTTGTGCCACTGGTTCGGCTTCAGGGGGCAGAGGCTTTCGATTGTCTCACCGACTCGCAGCGAAACTGACTCCGACGAGATGAGAACTTCGATGGCGGGGGATGCGGGCATGGCTCCGATCCAGAATCGATGTGCGGCTGTCGCCTCTTTACCAACCCGAAGCGTGAGCGAGGGATTGGGGTTGGGTGTCGAAGACGATTCGCCCTCGCTGACGCTGCGGGTTACTTCGGTGGGGCCGACGCGGAAATCGAGGTTGACGTGCAGCGTGTTGCAGGTGTCGCGCGAACGGTGCGGGTAGAGCGCTTGAGCGATGCGGTACTCCCCTGCTCCGGCGGGAACGCTCGCGCCGACTTTGCCTCGCGGGTAGAAGTTCTTGAACGGGCTTTGGGCCGCGTTCGTCACGGCGATCTTGCCCTCGTAGAGCCACGGTGGAACGAGCACGCCGTTGCTGCCGCCTGCCGCAGCCGCCTGCATCTCGAAGTCGCCGTCGAGATCGTTCAGCGAACGGAGAATGGCGGCCGGTACGGGCTGTTTTTGTTTCTCAAGACTAGCCGCGATCGAGGCCACACGCCCATCGAACTCGCGCCACTTTGGTAGTGATTCGCTCGGCGGCAGCAGCGGCAGCATCGAACGGACTTTTTGCTTCTGCTCGGAACCGGGGAACGAGTAGCGGCTGCTGTCGAAGATGCCGTAGAGGGCGTAGTAGTCGTTCATCGAGATGGCGTCGAACTTGTGATCGTGACACCGCGCGCAGCCCAGGCTCAGGCCGAGCACCGTCTGGCCCAGCGTGTCGATCGTGTCTTGAATCGTCAGGTGGTGGTAGTTCTCCGAGTCGAAGCCGAACCGCCGCGAGATCGCGAGGTAGCCGGTGGCCGTGGCTTGTTCGGCGTAGCGATCCCCGCTAGTAACCCGACGCGTAAGCGAGGGCGGGTGATTTGTGGCGTTCTTGTTCGCGGTCGAGCCTCGATCCTCGCCCGCACCGACTCCCTCGCTGACGCTGCGGGTTACTTGAGCGAGCACATCACCCGCGATCTGCTCGCGCAGGAATTCGTCGTAAGGTTTGTCGCTGTTGAAGGCGTCGATGACGTAGTTGCGATACCGCCATGCGAGCGGCACCGGGTAATCCGCCGTCTCACCGGCTGTGTCGGCGTATCTCACCACATCGAGCCAGTGCCGTCCCCACCGCTCACCGTAGTGCGGCGACTTGAGCAGTCGATCGACAACCGTCTCGAATGCGTTGGGAGAGGCGTCCTGCTCAAACGCATGAACCTCTTCCGGGGTCGGCGGCAGCCCCGTCAGATCGAACGTCGCGCGGCGAATCAGTGTGAGTTTGTCGGCCATCGGTGCGGGAGCGACTTCGCCCTCGCTCACGCTTCGGGTTGGTGAGTTGGGTGCGAGACCGATCGCTTCCCGCTTCGCCTGGATGAAGGCGTCCACACTGTTCTTCACCCACGACTTGTGTTGAACGACCGGTGGCGCGACATCGCGAACCGGCTCGAATGCCCAGTGCTTCGCAACTTCAAACTTCGCGGTCTGGACGGGCCACACGGCTCCGGCTTTGACCCACGCGACGAACGCCGCGACCTGATCGGCCCGCAGAGCCTTGTCCTTCTCGGGCGGCATCGCGGAGACATCGGCCTGCCGCCGAATCGCCTGAATCAACCGACTTTCCTCCGGCTTCCCCGGCACAATGGCGGGACCGGACTCGCCCCCCTTGAGCAGCAACTCCCGCGAGTCGATTCGCAGTCCGCCCGAGGTCTTCGAGTCTCCATGACACCGCAGGCACGTCCCGACCAGCACCGGCCGAATCTTCGCCTCAAATAACTCGTCGCGTTCATCCGCTCGCACCGACGGGCTGCTCACGACAAGCAAACTCGCCAGCCACAGCACGGTCAGAGGGATCAGTCTATTCATGGTTCTCGCCCCATCTTGCACTTCGCACTTCTTCAATCCCGCCGCACCCTGCCATGCCATTCCGAAGCAGGCTTCGCCATCACGTCGCGCCTTCCTTCTTCATCCGTGCTCCGGCCCTGCCATCCGTGCGGATCCCCCTCTTCAATCCATGAGGATCGCACGGATGGCAGAGCCGGAGCACGGATGAAGGCCAAGACAGGTGAAGGCCAAGGCGATCGGAGATGGGGAGTCACGATACCTCCACTCGGTCGCGGTGGCTTTCGATGTGGGTTCGTAATTCTTGATCGGCTTCACGGACGCGGCCCGCTTTGAGAGAGTCGATGATAAATTGATGGCTGTCGATTCCCCGTGACCATTCCGCCTTCTTGACGCTCTCGCGGAAGCGTTGAAAAAAGACAGCCAGAACGTCGGTAAAGGCCATCAGCGGCGACAGCCCACTCGCGCAGATCAACTCGCGGTGGAAGGTGATGTCCAACTCGACCCAGCGTGCCAGGGTGCGGGCTTGCCGCAGTCCGGCGTTGATCGAATTGAGCTTCTCATAAATCGAGTCGTCTCGCTTCATTCGTTCGGCGACATGCGGCAGCACACCGGCTTCAATGAGGACGCGCGTGTCGATCAACTCTTCGGGCGACACGTCATGCAGCGCGGGGTGAAACCCGAGGTACTCGGTCACTCGCTCCATGTTGACGCTGCCGACGGTCAGCCCTCGCCCCGGCTTGGCCTCGACGATGCCGAGGAACTCCAGTGACTTGGTCGCCTCGCGCAGGCTGAGTCGGCTGACGCCGAACTTCGCCGCCAGTTCGGTCTCCGTCGGCAACCGGTCTCCCGATTTGAGGTTTCCCTCGACAATGAACGCCTTCAGTCGATCGGCGACGACATCGCGGAGTTTGGATCGTGGCACGGTTTCGATCATGGGGATTCTCGCGAACGAAAAATCGGAGGCGGGTAGCATTGTTGAGGCCGCAGGCGATGCTTAGATTATCAGACAATCTTATTCAGGCAATCCTGAGCACGCATATCCCAGTCTCACAATTCTGATGATTCACCACCAAGGAGTACGCGGCACGATGAAGATCGCGATCACCGACTATTCGTTTCCCAGTCTCGACATCGAAGAGGGCATTCTCCGTCCGGCGGGTTACGAAGTTGTCGCCTGGAAGGAGAAACGGGCTGCGGCCGAGTTGCCGCAGTTGGTGGCCGATGCCGACGCGGTGATTACTCAGTTCGCTCCGGTGAATGCCGAGGTCATCGCCAGCATGAAGCAGGCGAAGGTCATCGTGCGTTATGGCATTGGAGTGGACAACGTCGATCTCGAAGCGGCGAAGGCTCACGGCATTCCGGTCTGCAACGTGCCGGACTACTGCATCGACGAAGTGGCCGATCAGACGCTGGCGTTTCTACTCGCGACGACCCGCAATGTGGTGACGAACTGCGTGCGGAACCGGGAGGGCAAATGGGGGCTGCATCCGTCGCTGGACCAGATGAAGGCGCTGCGTGATCTCACGGTGGGCATCGTCGGCTTCGGACGAATCGGCCGCGAGGTGGTGGCTCGACTGCGGGCGTTCAAGTGCCGGGTTCTCGTACATGATCCGGTCGTGCAGGCGGGTGAGATCGAGCAAGCCGGTGCGAAGCCCGTCGCGCTGCGTGAACTGCTGTCGCAGACGGACGTGATCTCGCTGCATTGTCCCTCCACCGCCAACACGCGTGGAATGATCAACCGCGATTCGCTGGCGATCACGCGGCGCGGAGTGATCCTGATCAACGTGGCTCGCGGCGATCTCGTCGATTCCCCCGCCCTGACCGAGGCGTTGCAGAGCGGTCACGTTTCGGCCGCTGCGTTGGACGTGTTCGCTCCCGAACCGATCCCTGCCGATCATCCAATCCTGAAAATGGACAACGTCATCGTCGCCTCGCACATCGCTTCGTGCAGTGTCCCGGCTGTGCGCAAGCTGCGAGAAACGGCGGCCAATCTCGCGGCGATGGCTCTGCGTGGTGAGCCGCTGCCGAATGTGGTGAATGGAGTTGGGAGATAGTCACTGGTCATAAGCGTGAGTGACAAGCGATTCGGTTCCGGTCTCCGGCGGCGGTTTCTCAAAGTAGCCATCATCGCTCCGCGTGATGAGCCTTTCAGAGACAGCCGCCTGACACCAACAGGCTCATCACGCGGAGCGATGATGGCTACTTTGGTCCGAGGCAACGCCTCGTTTAGGGATGCAGTTCGAGTTGACGATTGAGGGCACGATGGGCGATTCGGTTCTGGTTACAGGTGGCGGCGGATTCATCGGCACATGGGTGCTGCGTGAGTTGCTGTCGCGCGGACTTCGGCCGGTGGTGTTTGACGTGCAGAAGAACGATGAGCGTTGGCAGCGCATCCTTGGGGGCGATGCCGCGAAGGTTGCGTTCGTCGCGGGGAGCCTGCTGGATCGCGAGTTGTTACGGCGGACGGCCGACGAGCAGCGCGTCTCGCACATCATTCATCTCGCCGCGCTGCTGACTCCGAACTGTCAGCAGGATCCTTACGCCGGGTGCGAGGTCAACGTGCTGGGAAGCGTCGCCCTGTTTGAACTGGCTCGGGCCTGTGTCGGTCAGATCAACGGGATTTCGTATGCCAGTTCCTACGCAGTCTATGGCCCCGAAGCGGACGACAACTCGTTGGGACTGACGGCCGCCGACAATCGGCCGCCGTCGTTTTACGGGGCATTCAAAATGGCGGTGGATTCGATCGCCGAGCAGTACTGGCGGCACTTCGGCATCGCCTCCGTCGGCATTCGACCGCATGTCGCTTACGGGCCGGAGCGGACCGTGGGACTGACCGCCGGTCCGTCGCAGGCATGCCGCGCGGCCGCGTTGGGCGAACCGTACTCGATCAATTACACCGGCCGCGTCGGCTACGACTACGTCGAAGATGTCGCTCGTGCGTTTGTCCAATCGGCACTGGAGACACCTCCCGGTTCGACCGTCATCGACCTGCCGAGCCAACTCGCCACGACCGAAGAGTTCGTCGGCGTCATCGACCGAGTCGTTCCCGGCGCGGGTTCGCGAATCACCATTGATGGTCCTTCGATCCCATCCAACATCCCGCCGAAGCCTCACTACATCTCGAAACTCTTCCCCGACTGGCGAGCCACGACGCTGGAAGAGGGTGTGCGGGCGACGGTCGAGTTTTACCGCACGGAAAGGGAGTAGCTCATGGTCGAACACTGTCTTCATCCGTGCTCCGGCCCTGCCATCCGTGCGATCAAATCTTGAAGTGGAATAATCGCACGGATGGCAGGGGCGGAGCACGGATGAAGACAGTGTTCGACCATGAGCTACTCCCTTTCCGTGCGGTAAAACTCGACCG